>JBEKSK010000051.1:0-11619 GCA_049517155.1 Solirubrobacteraceae bacterium | reverse complement strand
GAGCCGTATTGGCGGATGACGTAGCGCCCGCGGGCCGCGAGCGGCACCGGCTGCCCCCGCTTGAGCGCCGCGTCGAGCATGCGCTCCAGGTCACGGTTGGGGTCGGGGTGCTTGAGCAACCAGATCCGGTTGGCAACCTGGCGGCGGGCGAGCCAGAGAAAGTGGCGGACTCGCGCGATTCCCCGCAGCTCACGCAACTCCCCCAGACGGTCGGCTCGGCGCTCCTCGAGCGGGCGTGGCGCCGGGTGTGGGTGCGGCGCGAACGAGTCGCCGAGCACCACGAGCGGGACCTCGTTACCCGCCTCGATCAGCTGGCGGGCGATCTCGGTCGCGATGACGCCGCCCAGCGAGACCCCGTAGAGGACGTAGGGGCCCTGCGGGTACAGCGCCTGCATTTCGGCCACGTAGCGCGCCGCCAGCTCCTCGAGTGAGCGCGCCGTCAGGGGCTGTCCGTTGAGCCCCTCGCAGCGGATCGCGTAAATCGGTTGGTCCTCGCCCAGCGCGGGCACCAGGCCGCGTGCGTAAAGGACACTGCCGACGCCGTCGTGAACGACGAACAACGGCGGGCGCGTGCCGGCGGTCTGGATCGCGAGCAGCGCCGTCCATGCATGGTCGTCGGTCAGCGCGAGCGCCAGTGAGGCGATCGTCGTTGCCTCCGCGAGCAGCGACACGGGCCGGTCGATTCCGCACCGGCGCTCCAGTTCGACAAACACGCGCGCGGCGCGCATCGAGTCGCCGCCCAGCGCGAAGAAGTCGTCGTCGACGCCGATTGACTTCACCCCCAGCACGTCGGACCAGATCGCCAGCAGCGAGCGTTCCAGCTCGCTGAGCTCCCGGTTGGGCTGAGCCTGGCCGCCGCTGTCGGTGCTGCGCAGTTCGGCGACGCGTTCGCGATCCGTCTTGCCTCCCGCCAGCTGCGGCAGTTCATCGACGACTGCGATGGCGTCGGGGATCATGTAGCCGGGGAGGCGCCGCGACAGCGCCACTCGCAGCAGGCGCGGGTCAAGCGTCGCCCCGGCCTTCGCTACCACGCAGGCGGTCAGCCGCGTGCTGTCGGCCTCGTCGGTGTAGGTCGCGGCAGCGGCCGCGGCGACGCTGTCGAGCTGTGCGAGTGCACTTTCGACCTCGCCGAGCTCGACCCGGTTGCCGGAGATCTTGACCACGAAGTCGATTCGGCCGAGGTGCTCGAGCATGCCGTCGGGACGTATCCGCCCGCCGTCGCCGGTGCGGACGCGGCGGTGGCCGCTCGGCATCACGGTAAAGACCGCCGCGGTTAGGTCGGGACGCCGCCAGTAGCCGAGCGCGCAGCCGGGACCCTCAACCACAATCTCTCCCCGCTCACCCGCCGCGACAGGCTCGCCATCTTCGCCGACGATCGTCACCTTGGCCGTCGCGGCAACGTGGCCGGCCGGGAGAGGGCCGCTGCCAACCGGCGTCTGCGCGGTGATGAACACGGACGCGACGCCCGCCGCCTCGGTCAGCCCGAAGGCGTTGACGATGGTCGCAGCCGGCGATAAATGAGCGCGCAGGCGGACGACGTCCTCCCAGGTGGAGGCCTCGCCCCCGAGCACGACGGTGCGCAGATCGGGGAAGCGTTGCTCGGACGGCAGAGTGGAGAGCAGATGCCGCAGCACCGTCGGGACCGTCACGAAGGCGGCTATGTGCTCGCTCTCGAGCCACGGCCCGAGGGGCACGATGCCGAGTCGGCGTATCTCGTAGGAGACGAACGTCTCCTGGAGGAAGAGGGCCGCGCCGATCAAGCGCTCGACATAGCCGACGGTCCCGCCGACCAGGCCCCCGAGCCGCGCGCCGGCCGAAATCCCGTAATGGGGGAGCATCGCGAACGTCTCGTCGGTCTGCTCGCGCCCGCACATGATCCCCTTGGGCGTCCCGGTCGATCCAGACGTGTAGACGATCGAGACGAGCTCGCCGCGCTCGCGGTCGACTGGCAGCGGATCCGCTCGCGCGCCGAAGGTGAGCGGATGGCCGCTGAGTTCGTGCAGGCCGTCGTCGTCCTCGACGTCGGTCAGTAGCACCGCAGCCTCGACGTCGGCGAGGATCTGCCGTACGCGGTCGGCGGGCGCGGTTGGATCGACGGGGACGGACACCATCCCGGCGCGCTGAATCGCGACGAAGCCGACGGCGGACGCGTGGGTGCCATTGGCGCGCAGCGCTATGCGGTCGCCGGCGCCGGCCTCTGCGATCAGCCGCTGTGCCAGGCAGTCCGCCTGGGAGTTCAGGTCGCCGAAGCTGACACACTGGTCGTCGACCTGGATCGCGACGTCTTGCGGGCGCGTGGCGGCCGCATCGCGCAACGCGATCGAGGCCGGGCTTGCGGTGTTGGTCGACCGCCCGGGCACTGGTCGAACATACACGGTCAGATCCTCCTGAAGCTGGTGGTCTTAATAAGATGGTGGTCGGCACACGGGTGAAAAGTGGGCCCCTCGACGCGGTCGCCCTGATGCGCCCGCCGGGCGTCATGCCGCGGCGCGCGAGCACCGATGTATGGCTGATCAAGGTCACCGAGGAGGGACCGCTCGGGCTGCGGGCGGCGCGGGTCCTGCTGGGCGGCGTGCATCGGTCGGATCGCCGTCGAGGCGATGACCGCGACCGCTCCCTGCTGGCTCACGCAGCGCTTGTGCGCCTGCTCGCCACCCGCGCCGACATGGACGTCGCGTCGGTTGTCATCGACCACGAAGAGGGCGGCCGCCCGATCGTTGCCGGCAATCCCGGGCTCATGCTCGCCGTCGGCCACAGCGGAGAGTTCGTTGCCTGCGCCGTCAGCACGCGGCCCGTCGGCGTCGACATCGAGCGCAGCGACCGCGTCGAGGCCGACCACGATCTCGCCCGCCGGGTATGCACGGTCCACGAACGCCGGCAGCTCGAGCGGTTGCCGGCACCGCTGCGCCGCGCTGCGCTGATTCGCCTGTGGACGCGCAAGGAGGCGGTCGTCAAGGCGCTCGGCGTCGGCCTTGCCATCGCGCCCGGACGAGTCGACGTGAGGCGCGACCGCCCCGTCGTGGACGGAGCGGGCGTCGGAGCCCTACGCGTGTGCGACCTCGCCGGCGGGCCGGACGGCTATGCCGTCGCGGTTGCGACGGAGACCCGCCGGGCGCGCGTGCGGGCACATCTCATCGCCGCCGACGTGGCGTGGCCGATCCCCGCCCGGGCGACGCCCTCGCGTCTACGGACGGCTCTCCCGTGGGTTGGCTGAGCTGGTGAGAGCGCCTGTGTCAGAGTGTCTGATCGAGCCCATCGTCACGCGGCGCGACGCTCACGAAGGCCACCAAGCACGTCCTCGAGCGCGCTCCGAAGCGTCCGCGGTTAGCCGATCAGGCGGAGTTCTAGACCCTCGAGAATGGGGCCGAGTCGCTTGAAGTGATGGTCGGCTGTCCACAGTGCGGCGCCGCTTGACTGTGCGGCTACGGCAATCTGAGATCTGTGAGCGCAATGACCTGCCCACGGTCTCGCCGCTCGCGCCGGGGCGCGGACCGAGCATTCAGTCGCTCAGCTGGGCCACTCCGCGGACGTCGCCGGAGCGGTGCATGCGCGCCAGGCTTGCGTGGCGCGCGAGCAGGTAGTGGTCGAGGAATGCGATCGTCACTCGTTCCACGATGCCGAGATAGGGCTGCTGAGTTGTGTACGGGGGAAGGTGGGTCGCGCCGATCAGCGTCAGCAGGAACTTCGGCCGCGGCGCCAGGTCGAAGAACCGCTGCGTCGCGGCCGGCTCGTTGAGCTCGTCGCGCGTGCCCTGTGCGGCGAGCAGCGCCGGTCCCTCGGCGGGGAAGTGGATGTTGTCGTCGATGCTGGTCAGCTCGGCGCCGGAGAGGATCACCGCGGCGCGCACCCGCGGATCCGCGAACTCTGGGTCGAGTGCGTCGGCAAGTGCGGTCGCGGCACCATCGGACTGGCCGGCGACGGCGATCAGGTGCGGGGCGATCAGGTCGTACAGGAAGCTCGCCGACAGCTGATTCTCGTGCAGCATGCGCGTGGTGACGAAGCGCATGTCGCCGGGCTGATTGACGAGGTCGCGCTGGCGCCGCCCTCCGGGAACGTGTTTCTGGGTAAGCGGGAAGAGCGGCGCCGCGACCACGTAGCCGGCGCGCGCCCAGGCATCGAGCAGGCGGGCGTAAGGGGTGGGCGTCTCGCCGAAGCCTGGTCCGAACACGATCAGCGGGAACGGGCCCGCGGCGGTCAGCGGGGGCGCGTCCCGTAGGTCGTTGGCGCCCGCCGGCCCAAGCGCCGGGTAGCGGATCTGGGTGACCAGCGTGCGCGGCGTGACCGCACCGGTGTGAAAGGCCGCCACGCGGGTGCGGTCGACGAAGGTGAGCACCCGCAGGCCCACGGCGGTGCTGGCGGGCAGTTGGGCGGGTGGGCGTGCAGCCGACGACGCGGGCGGCCCGTCGAGCCCGTTTGAGCCCGCCCGGCTCGCGCCAGGGAAGAGCCACCCCGCGGTGAGGAGTGAGAGGACGCTGACGCCAACGGCAAGCCTGCGGAGCGGCGGAGCGACCCGACTCGCCGGCGCGCTGGGCAATTCAGAGACAGCTTGCGCCGGTCGGGGAAGACATCTCCGTCGATGGTCCCGAGTACGCCGGACGTCACGGCAGTGTCTGTCACCGGCGCTCAAGCGCTGTGCGATTGCGCTCAAGCGCTATGTGAGTGCCTCTACCGAGGTGGATATTTCATGGGACAACACGCCGCCCTGTGCATCTGGCCCGGCGGGCGGGCGGACGTGTCGGACTCGAGCGATACGCTAAGTGTTCCTGACACGATCGTAATAGGAGGCGGCCGCATGGCAGATCTACTGAGCAAGATCCGAAGTGACCTGGAAAAGCGCCTGCATGAACTTGAGCCGCTGATTGAGGAACATGCGCACGTGCGCAAGGCCCTTGATGCACTGAGCGGCGCTGGCAGCCGTAGCGAGCAAGCGGCTAAGAGCGCTATCAAGCGCACGCGGGCGGCGGCGACAAGCACCGCAGCCAAGGGCCGCGGTCGTCCTAGTGGGAGTGGTGCGCGCGCACAGCAGGCTTTGAAGCTCGTTCACCGCCATCCTGGGATCACGCTCCAGGATCTTGCAAAGCGGATGAAAATCAAGCCCAACTATCTCTATCGAGTTCTCCCGCAGCTGGAGAAAGACGGCAAGGTCGCGAAGAAGGAGAAGGGATACCACCCGCCGGAGAGCTGACAGCGATCTGCCGCGACTCGTTGCGGCTGTGGGACCGGGTGAGGAGTGGCCGTTCGCTGTGACACGGCTTGAGTGCCGGCGTAGAGGTCGATGGTCATCGGCTCGCGGGTTCGAGCTGGGGGTCGTCGAGTCACTCGCCTGCGACGTTGAGCCGAGCCAGGCTGGAGCTCAGCCCCCGCGCCCCGCTTACGACTGGGCGATGTCGTCCAGCACGCGCGTTGTCAACGTGGCAAGCGCCGTGCGCTTCCACATCGTCTGCGGGTTGCCGGGCAGATCTGCAAGCGGATCGAGCGGATCGATCCGCACGGGGATGTTGGCCACTCCGCCCGCGAACGCGCTCACGTCGCCGTCACGCAGGGCGGCGGCGACGCAGACGAGCGGGAACGAGAACGCCTGCCGCTCGCCGAGGCGCCTGAAGGATGAGCGCAGGGCCGGCCGCGGTAGGAGCACTTCGCTGATGATCTCGCCTTGGCTGAGCGTGACGAGGGAGCGGTTGTCCTCGCTGGGGGTCCGGTAGAGATCCGAGAGGTCGAGCACGCGCTCACCGCTCGCGGAGACCACCACGACGCGTGCGCCGCACGCTGCGAGCGCCGGAGCAAGGTCGGACGGATGCGCCGAGATACAGTCGCCCGGCTTGAGACCGTGCTTTCGGTGATCGCCGATTTGTGCGTAGCAGGTGTCGCCCCCGCCCAGCCAGCAGTGCCAGTCCTCGCCGCGGAAATACCAGCAGCGCGTGCCCTGGCAGAGGTTGCCACCAACCGTGCCGACATTGCGGAGAATCGGGGAAGCCGCGCTCGAGGCAGCGCTGATGATCGCCGTATACGGACCCACGAGCGCCGAGGCAGCGAGCGTCGCGAGCGTCACGCCGGCGCCGATCGACAAGCCTTCGCCGGCTTCCTTGATGTCATGGAGACCTGTGTGCTGCATGTCGACGAGCAACTGGGGCTCGATGATGCCGCGGTCGATTTGACCGATCAGGTCGGTCCCGCCGAACATCGGCATTGCACCGGGTCGGCCGAGCAGCCCGAGGGCCTCCTCCAACGTCGCGGGCCGCTCGTAGGCCAGCGTCATGCGAGCGCCTCGAGCACGCGGGCCGGCGTCAGCGGAAGCGTGTGGCAGCGCCTGCCCGTGGCATGCGCGAAGGCGTTTGCGATCGCGCCCGCCGTGGGGATGATCGGCGGCTCGCCCAATCCCTTCGCGCCGGTGTTCGCGGCGATCGTGTCGGGCGCGTTGATGAACTCGACGATGATCGACGGCGTGTCTGCGATCGTGAGCAGCTTGTAATCGTCGAGCGTGGCGTTCGTTGGTGCGCCTGTGGTCGGGTCCACTACCCGCTCCTCTGTCAGCGCATAGCCGACGCCCTGCAGGATGCCGCCCTCGACTTGGCTTGAAGCGGTGAGCGGATTGATGATCCGCCCCACGTCGTGCACCGCCCAGACCCGTTCCACGATCACAGTGCCCAGCCCCGGGTCCACCGCGACCTGCGCGACCTGGCAGCCCCAGGTGTTGATCGAGTAGTCGGCGCTGGCAAGTGTGCGCGCGCCCGAGCCGTCCACGGTTCCGCTGCCGAACGTGCTCGTCAGATCGGTGTAGGGGTGGTCGAGCGCGCCGTCCACGGATTGGATGCGTCCGTCACGAAGCACTAGATCTTCGGGCGAAATGTCATACATCTCGCCGGCGAGCTCGAGCAGGCCGCGGCGGACGCTCGCGGCCGCGGACCTCACGGCGGGAGTGATGCTGGCGGTTGTGACCGAGCCTCCTGAGGTCGGTGCGTGAACATTCGGCCTCGTGTCGCCGCCGGTCACGCGCACGCGATCCAGAGGCAGGCCGAGTTCCTCGGCGGCCACGATCTGTGCCAGCGTCAGAGATCCGGTGCCTATGTCCTGTGTCCCGGTAACCACCGTGGCGATGCCATCGGCGCCCAGGCGAATCGTGCAAGCGCTCGATTGCGAGGAGCCGAACCACATCTGGCTTGCGCAGCCGAGCCCCCGCAGCAGCCCGTCGTCCGAGATCTCCGTGCGCAGCGCATCGCGGTGCGCCCAGCCGGAGAGCGCCGCGGCACGGTCGTAGCAAGCAAGGAGTGACTTGGCGGAGTATGGGCGTCCGGTTCCCTGGTCTCGATCGGCGTGAGCGCGCCGGCGCAGCTCGAGCGGGTCGATTCCCAGTGCTTGCGCCAGTTCATCCATCGCCTGTTCCAAGCCGGTCGTGCCCTCGACGAACCCGGGAGCGCGGAATGCGTTGACGGGCCGGAGGTTCAACTTGACGGGGAAGCGCATGGTGTGCGCGTTCTCGCAGTCGTAAGCCGACAAGGCCGGCGAGTGCACCATGGGCACCATGCCTCCGCTCGCTCCCATGCCGATCAGGCAGTCGAGTTCCGAGGAAACGAGACTCCCATCCCGGCGCGCTCCTAGCCGGATCGTCTGGCGTGTGGCGGCACGGTGACCGCCGTCGAGCAGCTCCTCTCGGCGTGTGAACACAAGGCTCACGGGGCGCCGCGCACGACGGGAGAGCTCGGCGGCCAGGATTCCCTCGGTCCCGGTGCCGATCTTGCTGCCGAAGCCGCCGCCGATGTAGTCCGCGATCACGCGAACACGGGTGCGGTCGAGGCCGAAGCGCTTGGCTAGCTCATCTCGAACCTGGAAGATTCCCTGCGTCGAAGACCAGACGGTGAGCTCATCGTCCTGCCAGTCGGCGACTGCGGCGTGCGGCTCGAGTGGGGTTTGGATGTGGAACTGAGTTGCGATCTGAAGTTCGACGCGCACTTCTGAGGACTCGAAGGACCCCGGCTGGCCGCGGACGTTTTCACTCGGCTCGTTGGTGAAGCGCTGTGCCCTGAGCGCCTCGTCGATATCCACCTCGAACGGCAGCACGTCAATCTCCGGCGCGAGCCGTAAAACCGCGCTGCGGGCCTGCTCGAGTGTCTCGGCGGCGACGGCCGCGAGAGGTGCTCCGACATACTGCGGCTCGGTTTCCAGCGGCGACCGTCCCTGGCCCACCGCCTCTTCGGGCCCGACCACGGCACGCACGCCCGGGGCCGCTCTTGCGGCCTCGAGGTCGAGGCCCACCACGCGTCCGTTGGCGACCGGTGATCGCAGGACTGCTGCGTGCAGCATGCGCGGCAACTGAATGTCAACCGTGAAGCGCGCCGCCCCCGAGACGCGCTGCGAGCCGTCGATGCGTGGAGTCGGCTTTCCGACCACGGCAAGCTCCGCAGATGCGTCCCACGCCGGCAGCCACTCGTCCGAATCGTCGTACACAGCCGTGATCGCGAACTCGAAGCCCTCATAGACCACCTTGCCGGTGCGGATCTTCTTCATGGCGATACGGCCGCCGCGCGCAAGATCGCAAGCTCGATCTTGGGGTAGGCCCCGCAGCGACACAGGTTTCCGCACATCGCAGCACGAATCTGCTCGCGACTCGGATGCGGGTTCGTTGCGAGGAGGGCCGTCGCGGATACGACTTGCCCCGGAGTGCAGAACCCGCACTGCAGCCCGTCCTCGGCGACGAACGCCTCCTGAAGTGGAGTCAGGCCAGATGCCGAGATTCCCTCGATCGTCACGACCGGCCGGCCCGCGACCGCGCCGACCGGCAGCAGGCAGGAGTTCACGGGGACCTCGTCCAGGAGCACCGCGCACGCACCGCACGCTCCCTCGCCGCATCCCAGCTTCGTTCCGGTCAGGCCGAGGTCGTCACGCAGCACCGTGAGGAGTCGGCGCATCGGGTCAACGTCGAGGTGGTAGCGCTCGCCGTTGACGTCCAGCTCGATCTGCACGTCGCGAAGTCTATTCGCGCCGCCTCCGAGACCCGACCGCCACCGCTCGCGGGGGCGCTCCGAGCGTCGTGCGTTTACGTGCCCCAACGGGCGCAGCTGGATCCAAAGTTGGAATCCCGCGCCCGCTCGCGGGCTGCTGCCAGCTCACTCGCGACGTGAGCAGGCGGCCAGCCGGTGCAACGCTCCGAGACCGGGCGGTGGTGAGCACAGCTTGCGCGCCGTCACCCTGCTCGGTGCCCACCGCTCAGCGCCCTGAGGTCTCTCACGAAGCTGCCGGTGTCGGGGAGCGGCTTGAAGAAGGCGCCGTCGCACGCCTCGACGGCGAGCACCGCCTTGTCCGCGAGCCGGCGGCCGCGAGCGGTGGCGCTCAGCGATCGCGCTCGCCTGTCGGCGGGATGGTGCGTTCGCTCAATGAGGCCCCGCGCCTCCAGTACCCGTAGCACTTGGGATGTCATCATCGGGTCCGTGGCGGCGTGGTCGGCAAGCATGCGCTGGGTGACCGCTCCGTCGCTGCGTAGCCAGACGAGTGAGGCGAGCAGCACGAATTGCACGTGGGTCAGGCCAAGCGGCTTGAGCGCGGCGCGCTGAGCTGATTGCCAGCGATTTGTCACCTGCCAGAGGAGAAGCCCTGGGCTGTCCTCGGCGGCCTCGTATTCGGTGGCGAGCCCGTGGCCAGTCACTCCCGCACTCCCATCGCGGTCCGGATCGTCCTGAAGTCACGCTCTGTGAGTTCAACGAGTCCTCGCCGGAGTTGGTAGCCCCAGTTCGGCAGGGACGTGAGCTCGAGCTTCTGCCTCAACGGCCCGATCGGTGCGTCGGCAGCGCCCTCGACGTAGGTGACTGACCGACGCCACGGCTTGAAGTCGCCTTCGTCCGCCTGCCAGACCGGCCCTTCTGAGATCTGGCCGATCGCGGTGAAGGCCTGCAACGGCTCTTTGCTCGTGAGGCTGGCGCGCGCGGAGTAGTAGATCAGCCAGTCACCGGCATGCATCCGCGCCACGCCGGCTCGCTTGCCATGGCCGATCTGGGCTATGCCCAAGTCGACGCCGCGTTTGACGTGATCGCGGGAGACGATCGCGAGCCAGTACCTCATCGCGGCGCCTGCGCCGCTTGCACGAGGCGATTCAGGTCTGGTTGCGCACTGGCCCGGAACCCGTTCCCGAGGATTCGAGCCCAAGGCCAACGGAGCGGGCCGTCCATCGTGACGGTTACGTCGATCGTGCTGCCGCCGGCCGGCCGGGTTGTGATCAGGTGACGGAAGGTCAGGCGCGCGCCGGGCAGCAGCGAGACGTCGACGAACTCGCGGTCGGGTATGAGCGTCTCGATCACGAACTTGACCTTCGGGCCGGACTTCGGCTTGAGCATTCCTGTGGTCCCTTCGACAAACGGTCCGTCAAGACGGACCCACTCCGTATCCACGTTCCACTCCCCCCAGGTGGCCACGTCGGCCCAGCGCGCAAAGAAGGCTGACGCAACTGCCGGGGAGTCAGCGTGAGCAGTTGCGATGGTGATCATCGAGATAGTATGCGCGCATACTATGCTCGTGTCAAGCGAGTGGTGCTCCGACCGCCCCGTGGGCCTGCGGTCGGTGGCGCCCTGTGGCTCGCGGGCGAGGGCCGCGGCGCGAGTCGGACACCACGTGCGCGACCGCTGAGGCGGCGAGCAACGCGCGGGCTATCATCGCCAGCAAGGCGGCCCTGCCGGGCACGCCGCTGCGAGCGCGAAAGCGAGGTGCGTGAATGCCCGAAGGTCCCGTCCTCATCCATGTCTGGAACGTTGATCCCGAGCAGGAGGGAGGATGCGTCGATCGCTTGGCTGAGCTCTTCGCCCACCAGATCGCGACCGATCCCGGGTTCGTGTCGGCGAGGATCCTCGAGAGCGAGGATCGCGCCTCCGTCGCGGCCGTCATCGAGATGCGAAGCGTCGAGGACCGCCGGCGCATCGAGCAGGTGCCGGAGGTTCGCGACACGCTGGACAACCTGCACGGAGCCGCGAACCTGGTGCTGCGGCTCTACAACGAGGTCAAGGCCTTTCACGCATAGCTGAGCGATTGGGTTGTCGTGCGCCGTGGCTCGACCCACTGCGGGGCTGAGCGAGGGGGCGGCCTGCGGTCAGCAGGTTCCGCTGGTACCGCCGGCGGTCGTAGGCGGGATGCAGTCAGTGTGTGCTGCCGGATAATAGGTCGCGGTGGAGCTGGTCGCGCCACTCCCTGACGGTCCCTGGGCGGTGACGGTGAGGGCGCCGTTGGCGGTGAGATCGCCGATCACGGCGACTCCGGTGAAGGTGCCGCCGCCGGCGACCGTCATGCTTGAATAGGGGGCGTAGACGTCGGCGTCGTAGCTCTGTGAGTTGACCGCGAAGGTGCTCGCGCAACTCGTCGTGCACGGCGGATCGCCGTAGAAATAGAGCTGCACGTTGTCGGCGACACCGGAGCTGTTGGTGATCGATAGGCCGTTTGATGCCGTCAGGCTTCCCGTTCCGCTCGTGCATCGCCCGCCTGCGGTGGAGTCGATGTAGATCTTGACGGGCCAGCTCGTCGTTTGGATCGTTGACGTCGTGCCGCCGCCCAGATCGACGCCGCAGTAGTAATAGGTCCCGGCCGGGAACGCGACGGTGGCGTTGTTGACGCCGCTCTGCGTCACAGTTTGGGTTGAGGGGTCGT
>JBEKSK010000050.1:0-14023 GCA_049517155.1 Solirubrobacteraceae bacterium | reverse complement strand
AAACGCACGCCGACCCGCCGCCCGGCCCCACAGCGAACCCTCGGCGAAGGGGTCGTCTAGCCGTCCCCGCGCGGGGCCGGCGCGCCGCAAGGCGGCGGCATGAGCGAGATCGATTCCCAGAAGCCTCGAGCCAGACAGCGACCGGCGCGGCGCGAGCCGTCACGGTCGCGGCTGCGCGGCCGCGCCGGCGCCATGGCCGCGGTCGTGCTGGCGCTGCTGGCGGTCGCCGCGGTGGTGGCTTACTCGCTACACGCGCACCTGCCCTTCGGGCTGAACGCGGGCAGTCCGGCTCTGTCGCGGAGCACCGGCCCGACCGGCCCAACCGGCCCCACCACGCCGAAGAGCACGCGAACGGTTTCGGTAGCCATCCTCGGGTCGCTGAGCGCGCCGGCCGCACGCAGCGCAGCCGTTCCCTACGGCAGCGGCGGAGCTCTCCTGCTCGGCGGCTACGACGCCGCCGGCGCCGAAACCGACACGATCGAGAACTTCCAGTCGGCGACGACGACCGCCGCCGGCGTGCTGCCGGTTCCCGAGGCCTCGGCCGTCGCCGCCCTGCTCAGCCAGAATGTTTATGTGTTCGGCGGACCGAGCTCGACGATCTATGAGCTGAGCAACGCAAGCTTCACCGATGTCGGGAGCCTTCCCGCGCCCACCGCCGACGCAGCGGTCGCGACCGTCGCCGATACGGCGTATGTGATCGGCGGCTACACCGGCACCGCGGAGCTGAATACGATCGTCGCCTACACCCCCGGCTCGACCGCCCAGACGGTCGCGACCCTCCCCGTGACGCTGCGCTACGCCGCGGCCGCGGCCTTCGGCGGTCAGGTCTACATCATCGGCGGCTCGACCGCCGGCGTCCCGAGCGCCACGGTCTACCGCTTCGACCCGGCGACCAAGACCGTCGCGGTCTTCGCCACGCTCCCACACGCACGCGACCGCGAGAGCGCGGCGACGCTCGGCGGGCTGATCTACGTGATCGGCGGCGCCGACGCGACAGGCCAGCGCTCGCGGGCGATCTATGCGATCAACCCGTCCAGCGGCGGCGTGCGCCTCGCGGGAGTCCTGCCGGCGCCCCTCGCCGACGCCGCCGCGGTGCCCGGCAACGGCGAGATCATCATCGCCGGCGGCACGAACGAGGGCCTGGCCGCGGTCGCCACGGTCTACGCGGTGACCCCGGTCTCGCCGTGAGCGCGCGCGTCGTGGCGCTGGCGGTAACCCCCGTCAAGGGCCTGCGCGTGGTGGCGCGCGAGCAGCTCGAGATCGGCCCGGCGGGCGTGCGCGAGAATCGCCGCTTCTTCTTGGTGGACGCGCAGGAGCGGATGGTCAACGGCAAGCGCTTCGGGAGCCTTCAGGCGCTCGTCGCCGACTACGACGACGCCGAGCGCACGCTGTCGGTCAGCTTTCCCGACGGCGCCGTCGTCAGCGCGGGCGTCGAGTCCGGGCGAAGGCTCGCTGCGCGCTTCTACTCGACCACGATCGCGGCTGTCGAGGTAGCGGGGCCGTGGTCGGACGCGCTCTCGGACCACGTCGGCGAACGGCTGCGGCTGGTCGAGAGCGTCGCCGACTGGGGGGCTGTCGACCGCGGGCGCGAGGGCGCCATGTCGCTGATCTCCTCGGCGAGCGTCGAGCGCGTCGCGGCGGCCGCGGCGGCGGCGACGCCGATCGACTCGCGCCGCTTCCGGATGCTGCTTGAGGTCGACGGGATCGCCGCTCACGCCGAGGACGAATGGCTCGGCCGGCGGCTCGCGGTCGGCGACGCGGTGGTTACGCTGCTCGGCCACGTCGGTCGCTGCGCGGTGACCAAGCGAGATCCCGACAGCGGCGTCAGCGACCTCGACACGCTGGCCGCGCTGGCGAGCTACCGCCGCGAGGCCGAGACGACCGAGCCACTCGGGTGCGGCGTCTACGGCGCCGTGCTCCAGGCCGGGACCGTGCGCCTCGGCGACGCCGTCGAGCCGGCCTGAATCCGCTCGGTTTTGACGGATCGGCGCATGCGCCGATCCGCGGGAAGGTGCATGCACCTTCCCGCCGGGGGGTGCATGCACCCCCCGGAACGGCGCTGCACCCGCCGCAACAGCGCAGGCTAGGAGCCGAAGCGGCGCTGGCGCTCGGCCCGGTACTCCTCGTTCTGCTGGTGCTCGCCGCGGACCTGGATCACGATGTAGACCACGATCACGTTGACGACGACGCCGATGCCCCCGAAGGTGGCGATCAGTCCGAACGTCTCCGAAACGGCCCTGCTGACTGCGAGCACGCTGCTCCTCCGTGGCATTGGGGCGAGTGGCTTTGCGGGAGATTACCGCGTCGCGTAGCCTTCCACTCCGCTCCCCCGGAGAGGTGCCGGAGCGGTTGAACGGGCGCGACTGGAAATCGCGTGACGGGGGAAACCTCGTCCGAGGGTTCGAATCCCTCCCTCTCCGTAGTGCCCCCACCGGGCGCTCGCGATCTGCCGGCGCCGAGCGGACTCGTCGCTGCGCTGAGAGCCGTGGCGCCCGCCGATTTCTGCGAACGTCGCGCCCGTGCCGCCACCCCGCCTGCGACGACTGGCGCAGCTGTTCGCCGGGCTGACCCTGTTCGGGGTCAGCGACGCGATGCTGCTGCTCGCCGGGCTCGGGCTGGATCCCTGGGATGTCCTGCACCAGGGGCTCTCGCGGCGGATCGGGCTCGGCGTCGGCACCTGGGCGATCATCGTCGGCGGGGCGGTCCTGTTGCTGTGGATACCGCTGCGCCAGCGGCCCGGGATCGGCACGCTCTGCAACGTCGTGGTGGTCGGCGCCGTGATCGACCTCGTGGTCGCGGTCGTGCCCGCGCCTCACGGGCTGGCCTTCCGCGCCGCCGGCCTGATTCTTGCCGTCCTGCTGAACGGCGTCGCGACCGGCGCCTACATCGGCGCGGGCCTGGGGCCCGGACCACGCGACGGGCTGATGACCGGCCTGGCGGCGCGCGGCCACTCGATCCGCGTCGCGCGCACGGCGATCGAGTGCTCGGTGCTCGCCGTCGGCTGGCTGCTCGGCGGGACCGTCGGCGTCGGGACGGTGCTCTACGCGCTCGCGATCGGGCCGCTCGCACACCGCTTCATCCCGCTGCTTGCGATCGCGCCAGCGACGCGTAGCCCCGGTGAACCACAGATGTGATCAAATATCCAAACACCGCCGCGGGAGCGCGCCGCGACGCAGTTCGGGTTCGAGTCGGCCATGAGAGGGAGTGCTGCATGCCGGGTGTGCCGTTTCGGATTGGCGTGATGCAGCTGACGATGGAGCCGCTCGCCGAGATCCTCGACCACGCCCGCGCCCTCGATCGCCACGGCTTCGACACGATCTGGCTTGCCGAGGCCTATCCCTGGTGGCGCAAGCATTCAATGGAGGCGCGCTCGGCGACCGCTATCTCACCGCTGATCGCGCACGAAACCGAGCGACTGACCATCGGCTGGGGCATCATCTCGCCGTTCAGCCGCCATCCGATCGAGGTCGCGATGGACGCGCGAGTGATGCAGGAGGCGGCCGGATCGGAGCGCTTCCGCCTGGGCTTCGGCGCCTCACGGATCTTCATGAAGGAGATCGGCGCCGACGACGTCAAGCCGCTGAACCCGACACGCGACTCGGTGCGGATCGTCCGCGGCGTGCTCGGCGGCGAGCAGTTCGACTACGACGGCCCGGCCTTCAGCGCCCACGTGCCGGCGCTCGAGGATGACGCCCAGGCGCCGCGCGGCGGGGTCCCGATCTACATCGCGGGGACCGGCCCGCGGATGCAGCAGTACGCGGGCGAGGAGGCCGACGGGCTGCTGACGGCCTCGATCACAACCCCCGACTTCGTCCGCTACAGCTGCGCGAACATGGCCGAGGGCGCCGCGAAGGCGGGACGCGACCCGGCTGAGATCGACGTCGGGTGCACGATCGTCGCCTCGATCGACGAGGACCGCGACGCCGGGCGCGAGGGCGCCCGCGAGATCGCCGGCATGTACCTCGCCAACAAGGTGCAGAACATCCAGGGCTCCGCCGACGTGCTGCTCGAGCTGGCAGGCCTGAGCCAGGCGGAGATCGCTCCGATCGCCGAGGCGATGGAGCGCGGCGGGCGCGCCGCGGCAGCCGCGGCGGTCAGCGACTCGATCCTCGAGAAGTGCCGGCCGATCGCGGGCACGCCGGCGGACTGCGTGGCAGCGATCGAGTCCTACCGCGAGGCCGGCTGCACGCATGTGATGCTCGAGCTGTGGGGCGCGGATCGCGAGCGCCAGATCGAGCTGTTCGCGACCCAGGTCCTCCCCCGCCTGGACCGATGAGCATCGACGCGCAGGAGCGCAGCGCACTGCTCGCCGCCGTCGACGAGGACCGGCTTGTGGCGACGGCGAGCTCGCTGGTCGACATTCCCAGCCCCACCGGCAGTGAGCAGCAGATGGCCGAATGCATGCGCGAGGTGCTCGAGGAAATCGGCCTGGCGGTCAGCTGGCAGGAGGTCGAGGACGGGCGGCCGAACGTCGTCGGGCGTCTCGAGGGCTCGGGCGGCGCGCCGAGCCTGATGTTCAACGGGCACATGGACACCTCCTACTCGGGGCGCGAGCGCCACCTGCGCTCCAAGCCGGGCTTCCAGCCGCGCGCCGAGGTGCGCGACGGGCACATCTGGGGTCTCGGCATCTCGAACATGAAGGGCGCGCTCGCGTGCTACGTCGAAGCCGTGCGCGCGATCTCCGATGCCGGGCTGCGCCTGCGCGGCGACGTGGTGATAGCGGCCGTCGTCGGCGAGATCGAGAAGACGCAGTGGGGCGAGGAGTTCCGCGGCGCGCGCTACCGCGGCTACGCCGCCGGCAGCCGCTACCTGCCGACCCATGGCGGCATCGCGGACTACTGCATCCTCGGTGAGCCGACCGAGCAGCGCGTCGTGCTCGGTCACTACGGGACGATGTGGGCCCGGATCTCCACCCAGGGACCGTTCGTCCACACCGCCTTCTCGAGCGGCCGGCTGGCCGAGAACGCGATCGTGCGAATGCAGAGCGTGCTCGCCGACGTGCTCGAGTGGATCCCGGGCTGGGAGCGCCGCTCAGCCTACGGCGGCATCGATGGCGTGGTCAACGTCGGCGCGATCAGCGCCGGGGCGCCATGGCGAGTCAGCCGCACACCCAACCAGGCGGACCTCTTTCTCGACATCCGCGTGCCGCCGACGATGGCGATGACGGCGGCGCGCGAGGAGTTCGCGGCACTGGTTCGCGACCTGCGCGAGCGCCACCCCGACTTCGGCATCAGCTCGGAGGTCTTCGTGACCGCACCGGGCGCGCAGATCGCCGAGTCCCACCCGCTGATCGCGGCGATCGACGCGGGGCACGAGCAGGTTTTCGGCTCGCCGCCGGCACGCGACACCGTGCGCTGGTTCTCGGATGCCTCGGCGCTGACGCGCTACGGCATCGAGACCGTCAACTACGGCACCTCGAGCGGTCTTCCGAGCCCGGACGGGGAGAACCTCGAGATCGCCGGCCTGCGTGCGATGGCCTCCGTCTACGCGCTCGTCGCGGCCGAGATCTGCGAGGTGTCGCCGTGAGGCTCGCGACCGTCGCGACCCCTGACGGCGCCCGCCGCGCCGGCGTGATCGAGGGCGACGAGGTTGCCCTGCTGGGCGTGCCCGACATGCGCGCGCTGTATGAGCTCGGCCTGGACCCGGCCGCGGTGATGACCGGCGAACGGCTGGCGCTGTCGAGTGTGCGCGTGTGCGCGCCGATCGTGCCGAAGAAGTTCTTCCACACCTCCGGCAACTTCCGCGAGCACGAGGAGGAGTCGAAGGTCGTCGGCTGGTCGCACGAGATCGCGCCGTGGATCGTGTTCTTCCAGAACGTCGATGCGATCATCGGCCCGGGCGAGCCGATCATCTACCCCGAGCACCTGACCGACGAGCTCGACCACGAGCTCGAGCTGGCCGTCATCATCGGCAAGGCCGGCAAGCATTTCGACGCGCGCGAGGCCGAGTCCTACATCGCCGGCTACACGATCTTCAACGACATCACGGCGCGCGACATCCAGCGGCGCGAGATGCGATCCGGCGTGTTCTCGTTCTGCAAGGCGATCGACAGCTTCTGCCCGCTCGGCCCGTGGATCGTCACCCCCGACGAGGTCGGCGACGCACACGATCTGAGGATGGCGCTGCGGGTCAACGGCGAGCTGCGCCAGGAGTCCCACTCGGGCAACATGTCGGTCAGCATCCCCGAGATCATCGCCCACTATTCGCCGCTCGGCTACAGCCCCGGCGACATCATCTCAACCGGCACGGTCTCCGGCGTCGCCGGCTTCAGCGAGAACGCGGCCGAGCTCTACCTGCGCCCCGGCGACGTCGTCGAGTGCGAGATCGAGCGGATCGGCACGCTGTCCAATCCGGTCATCTCCTGGCAGCAGGCCTACGGCGTTCCGGCGGCGCCGCTGCAGCGCTGGTGAGCGGATGGGCTGGGAGATCGACAGCGTCAAGCTCGACCGCGTCCGCACGCTGATGGCCGCCGAAGGCCTCGACACGCTCGTCGTGCGCACCCCCGACAACGTGAGCTACCTCACCAACTACTGGCCGATGAAGGGCTACGACATCGCGGTCCTGCCGCTGCACGGCGAGCCGACCCTGTTCGTGATGGAGCCGCAGTACGAGGAGGCACGGGCGACGGCGTGGACGCAGGATGTGCAGCCGTTCCCGTTCTATGACCCCGCCGACCCCCGGCCGCCGGCGCTGCGCGCGCAGGACCGCTGCCTGGCGCTGCTGCGCGAGCGAGGCGGCGCCGGCCGCGTCGGGCTCGAGCACTCGCAGGGCACGCAGGGCGCGGACCGCATGGTCGGCGAGCCGACCGTTTTCTGGAGCGGCTGGTTCGACGGCTTCGGCGGCGTCTGCGACGAGGTCGTGGACGGCGCGCCGATGCTCGCGCGGGCGCGGATGATCAAGACCGAGCAGGAGATCGAACGCCTGCGCCTGGCAAACGAGCTCGCGACGCTCGCGATGGAGCACGTCCGCGAGCAGATCCGCCCCGGGATGCGCGAGAGCGAGGTCGGGGCGATGTTCGAGGGCCACGTGCATGCGCTCGGAACCGGCTACCAGGGAAAGGTCGCACTGGCGCGCGCGTTCACGCTCGTCTGGTCGGGGCCGGGAATCCGCACGTTCACCGCGACCGGCGACCGTCCAGTGCTCGCGGATGAGCCCACCCTGCTCGAGATCTGGGTCTGCGCCGACGGCTACTGGTCCGACCTGACCAAGAACGCCTGCCCCGGCACGCTGCGCCCGCAATACGACGAGCTGCTCGACGGCCTGCTCGGCGTCTACCGCGAGGCGATCGCCCATGTGCGCCCGGGGGCGAGCCTCGCGGCGCTCGACACGCTGGTCCGCGAGGGCATCGCCGCACTCGGCTACCCCGGCCAGCCGAGCCACCCGATCTGCCACGGCGTGGGCGCGCGCGCGCACGAGCCGCCGTTCGCGCACCGCGCGCTGCCGGCGGCGATCGAGGAGGGCATGGTGCTGGCGATCGAGCCGGCCGCCTACTGGCCCGGCGGCGGCGGCCTGCGGCTCGAGGACAACTTCCTCGTGACCGCGACCGGCTGCGAGCAGCTCTCACACTTCCCCGACGACTTCCGCGCGCCATGAGCCGGCGCTCGCAACTCGGTCGGGCCGGCGGCGAGGAGGTCGCGACGACCGCGGCCGCCGGCAGGGGCGTGCGCTGATGGCGATCTCGCGCGTCTGCGTGATCGGCGCCGGCACGATCGGCAGCCTGCTGGCGGGGCATCTTGCGTCGGTCTGCGAGGTCAGCGTGCTGACGCGTCGCTCCGAGCACGCGGCGCTGCTGCGCGAACGCGGGCTGCGGGTCAGCGGCAAGCACGAGCTGGCGGCCGAGGTGTTCGCCACCGACGACCCGGCCGAGCTTGCGCCCTTCGACGTGGGGATCATCGCCTGCAAGGCGCTCGACCTCGAGCTGACCGCGTCGCGGCTGGCGGGACGCGCGCGGGGCGCGACGATGATGACCGTCCAGAACGGGCTGGGCGCCGAAGCGGTGCTCGCTCGCCACGGAGCCTGGCCGATCATCTCCGCGGTCACGTTCATGAGCGGCATCCGCCACTCCGACGTGCATGTCGAATACGAGCTCGACACCGCCACCTGGATGGGCCCGTGGGCGCAGACCGCGACGCCCTACGCGCTCGTGCAGGAGCTCGCGGAACTGATGCTCAGCGCCGGCCTGGAGGCCGAGGCGATGGAGGACCTGCTGCCGGCCCAGTGGTCGAAGCTGATCTTCAACTCGGCGATCAACACGGTCGCCGCGCTGACCGAGCTCCCGCACGTCGGGAGCTTCGCGCAGGAGCGCGAGTTCGGCGACCTGGGCCGTCTCGTGCACGGCCTGATCGACGAGGGCGTCGCGGTGGCGGCTGCCGCCGGCGTCACCCTGCACGACGACCCGTGGGAGATGAATGTGCTGGCGGTGGCGCGCGGTGAGACCGCGCACAGCGACTATGCCCACCGCCCGTCGATGCTCGAGGACGTGCTCGCACGCCGGGCCACGGAGATCGAGTTCATCACCGGGGCGCTGGTGCGCGAGGCCGCCCGCGTCGGCGTCGCTGTCCCGCTGAGCACGGCGATGTACCGGCTCGTGCGCGCCAGGGAGACCTCGTGGGAACCGAGCCGCGCGCAGGCGGTGGTCTGAGAATGCGCGTGTGCATCGTCGGCTGCGGCGCCGTCGGCGGCCTCTTCGCCGCACACCTCGCCACGCTCGAGGAGGCCGAGGTCTGGGCCTACGACGTCGGCGCCGAGCACGTTGCGGCGATCAACCGCGACGGGCTGCGGGTGACCGGCCGCGCCGAGATCCTCGCCCCCGTGAACGCGCGCACCGACGCGGGACAGATCCCGCCCTGCGAGTTCGGAATCGTCGCCACGAAGGCCATGTTCACGGCGGAGGCGATCGCGGCGACCGCGGGCATCTTCGCCGACGGCGCGGTGTGTAGTGTGCAGAACGGCGTGGGCAACGAGGAGCTGATCGCCGAGTTCGTGCCGAGGGTGATCCGGGGCACCACCTTCCCCGCCGGCCGTGTCGTCGCTCCCGGCGTCGTGCAGATGGACACCGGCGGCGACACCTGGATCGGGCCGTTCGAGGAGCGACCCGCCGGCTCCGGCGAAATCGAAGCGCTCGCGCAGGCGCTGACGCGCGGGGGGATGGCGACCGGGGCGCTGGCCGACGCGCGCGGCGCGCAATGGACCAAGGTGATCTTCAACGCCGCGAGCAACCCGCTCGGCGCGCTGACCGGCCTCACGCATGGGCGCCTTTGCGAGCTGCCGGCGACACGCGAGCTGATCAGCGGGCTGGTGCGCGAGGGCGTCGCCGTCGCCACCGCGCTCGGCATCACGCTCGACTCCGATCCGGACGCGCTGATCGACCACGCCGCGGAGGTCGCCTACGACCACCGCTCCTCGATGTTGCAGGACGCGCTCGCCCACCGGCGCACCGAGATCGACGCGATCAACGGCGGCATCGTGCGCTTCGGCGCCCAGACCGGCGTGCCGACACCGCTGAACGAGGCGATCGTCGCGCTGGTCGCCGCCATGGAGCACGCCTGGACCTCACAGCCGCCGGCGGAGGCCGAATGAGCGAGGGGGCGTTCACCCAGGCGCCCGCGAGCGACCCGGCGCGCACCCCCAGCGCCGCCGAGATCGCGCGCCGCTACGCCAACACGCGCGCGGCGATGGCCGAGCACGGCGTCGACGCGTTGCTGGTCTGCGGCAGCGAGTACAGCGGCTTCGAGGGCGCCGTGCGCTATCTCTCGGGCTTCCGCATCGTCCACCGCTACGCCTACGTGCTGCTGCCGGCGGAGGGAGAGCCCGTCACGATCTTTCCCAGCGAGGCGCGCTGGGTCGGCGATCACGCCGACGGCTGGATCGCGGACCCGGTCTTCGCCGAGCACCCCGGCGACTGGATCCGCGAGCACCTGCGCGCGCAGGGCGTCAAGCGCCTCGGCGTCTACGGGCTCGACTACATCATGGCCGTGCGCGATTACCGCGCGCTCGAGCAGGGCCCATTCGAGCTGGTCGACTTCGACGTCGCCTTCGATCTCTCGCGTGCGGTCAAGAGTGACGAGGAGCTCGAGCTCGTGCGCGAGAGCATGGCGATCAACGTCGCCGGCTTCTGGGCGGTGCACGAGGCCTATGAGCCGGGCCGCACCCAGGCCGAGCTGATGGCCGCCGCGGAGGAGGTCTTCGCGCGCCTGGGCACCGGCCGCCAGACGATGGACATGGTGCTCTGGGGCGAGGCGGGCTCGGCGACGCCCGAGTTCCGGATCCCCGACCCGCAGACGCCGATCGCGCCCGGTGACCTGCTGCTGTATTCGCTCGAGGTTGCCGGCCCAGGCGGGCACTGGGTCGAGTTCTCCCGGCCACTGACGCGCGGCGCCGTCGGCGCGGACACGCTGCGAATGCTCGAAGCCTACGACGAGTACTACGCCGCCGCCGCGGCGACGATGCGCGCCGGTGCGAGCGCACACGACGTGCACCGCGCCGTCTCGGCGCCGTTCGCCGAGCGCGGCTACCCGCTCGGCCACGTCACCGGGCACTCGATCGGGATGACGATGATCGAGCACCCCAAGATCGGCGAGGGCGTCGACATCGAGCTGCGCGAGGGCATGGTCTTCTCGATGCACCCCCATGCGATCGCGGGCGCCGGCGCCGCCTGCATGTACATGCAGGACACCTGGTGCATCGGCGCCGACGCCGGCACGCCGCTCGCCAGCGTGCCGCTTGCGATCTTCGACGGTAACGAGCCGCGGCCGACCCCGGACCACATCACAGAAGGGACGTGAGCGATGCTGCTAGCTGCCACCGAGTACGTGCGCCCGGCGAGCCTCGACGAGGCACTGGCGGCGCTTGCGGGCACCGCGGGCGCGCGAGTGCTCGCGGGAGGCCAGACACTGATCAACGTGCTCAAGCACCGAGCCGCAGCCGTCGAGCTGCTGGTCGACATCAGCCGCCTGGAGGAGCTGCGCTTCATCGAGGTGGCGAGCGACGGATCGGCCCGGATCGGCGCCGCGACCACCTATCTGGAGCTCGAGCGATCGGCGCCGCTGCGCGCGGTGGCGCCGACGATCGGCGAGGTCGCCGCGGGCACGGTCGATCGCCAGGTTCGCGCCCGCGGCACGATCGGCGGCAACGCCTGCTTCGCCGATCCGGCTTCCAACTACCCGCCGCTGCTGGTCGCGCTCGAGGCCTCGATGGAGATCGCCGGCCCGGCCGGGACCCGCAGCGTGCCGGCCGGCGAGTTCTTCCTCGGTCTCTACCGGACCGCCGTCGGAGCGGGCGAGCTGCTGCGCTCGATCACACTGCCGCCGCTGGATGGCGCCGGCGTCGGCTACCGCTCGCTGCAGCTGGCCGCGGACTCCTGGTCGATCGCGCGCGCGGTGGCCTGGGTGCGCTGCGCCGCCGGCGAACCGCGCACGATCGAGGCGGCGCGCGTCGTGCTGGGCTGCGTCGCCGGCGCGCCGGTCCGCGCGAGCGCGACCGAGGCGCTGCTGAGCGGCGGCGCGGCGAGCGAGGAGGCGGTCAGCGCCGCGGCCTCGCTCGCGAGCGAGGGCCTGGAGCCGCCCTCAGATGTGCACGCCAGCGGCTCCTACCGGCGCGAGATGGCTGCCGTGATGGCCAAACGCGCGCTGCGTGACGCGATCGGCGGCGCGGCATGAGGGTTTCCACACGACGAGCGGCGGAGGTGACTGATGGCGACTGAGGGCTCAGCGGTGCACGCGATCGAGGTGACGGTCAACGGCGTGCCCCACTCCGTGGCGGTGCCGGCCCGGCGCCTGCTGGTGCACTTCATCCGCGAGACACTCGGACTGCGCGGCACCCACATCGCGCCTGCTCGGTGATCTGCGACGGTCAACTGATCAAGAGCTGCATGATGCTCGCGGTCCAGGCCGACGGCTGCGAGGTCGAGACGATCGAGAGCCTGGGTGACGGCCCGGATGGGCTGGACCCAATCCAGGAGGCCTTCAAGGAGCACCACGGCCTGCAGTGCGGCTACTGCACACCGGGGATCGTGCTGAACGCCAAGACGCTGCTGGCCGAGAACCCGCACCCAAGCGAGGCCGAGATCCGCCGCGCGCTGAAGGGCAACATCTGCCGCTGCACCGGCTATGTGAACATTGTCGCCTCGATCGAAGCCGCCGCCGCCGGCGCAGGGAGCGTGACGCCATGAGCACCCCGACCGGCGAGACGACCCACTACCCCGAGGTCGAGCAGAGCGAGCGGCTCGGCGCCTGGTCCGGCAAGAGCGTGCCGCGGAAGGAGGACAAGCGCCTCCTGAAAGGCCAGGGAGCCTTCGTCGACGACCTCTGGATGCACCGCCAGGGCCACGTCCACTTCGTGCGCTCTCCGTATGCCCATGCGCGGATCGTCTCGGTCGACGTGGCGCGCTGCGAGGCGCAGCCGGGCGTCTATGCGACGCTCACCGGCGAGGAGGTGGGTGTGCTCCAGCAGCCCTTCTTCCAGATGGCGCCCGAGCCGGCAGGCCTGATGAAGGACTACTGCATGGCGGTCGGCAAGGCGCGCTACATGGGCGAGCCGGTCGTCGCCGTCCTCGCCGAGTCGGCTGAGCTGGCACGCGACGCCGCCGCGCTCGTCGAGGTCGTCTATGAGCCGCTCGAGGTCGTGGTCGACGGGATCGCAACGATCGAGCCCCAGGCGCCGCTGCTGCATGAGGAGATCGGCTCAAACGTCGCCTGGCACGGAGTCTTTGACTACGGCGACGTCGACTGGGCGCTCGAGAACGCCGACCACGTCGTGAGAATCGATCGCCTGCACTTCCATCGCTTCTCCTCGACGCCGCTTGAGACGACGGGCGCGCTGGTCAACTGGGATCCCGGCACGGGCGTCGTCGAGTTCCGCTCCAACAACCAGATGCCGATGTTCGCGGCGATGTTCATCGGGCCGGCGATCGGCCTGGGCATCGACCACATGCAGTTCTCCAGCCAGGACATCGGCGGCGGCTTCGGGATCAAGATCACCAGCTACACCTACCTCACAGCGCTCGCACTGCTCTCGCGCAAGGCCGGCCGCCCCGTGAAGTGGAGCGAGTCGCGCTGGGAGCACCTCGCCGCCTCGGCCCACGGCAACGAGCGCACGTTCCTCGACGTCGAGGTTCCCGTGATGAGCGACGGCACGATCCTCGGCTTCAAGGTGCGTGCCTTCGACGACGCCGGCGCCTACCTGCGCTACGAGCCGCTCGGCGCGGTGATCTGGTCGCAGGTCGTGCCCGGCAACTACCGCTTCAAGCACGTCCGCGTCGACTACACAGAGACGCTGACGAACAAGTGCCCGGTCGGGCCCAACCGCGGCTACTCGCGCCTGCAGCATCTGTGGCTGATCGAGCGGATCGTGGACGTTGTCGCAAAGGAGCTCGGCTTCGACCGGGTCGAGCTGCGCAAGCTCAACTACGTGCAGCCCGAGGAGTTCCCCTACGAGACGCCGAACGGCTGCATCTACGACTCCGGCGACTACCCGGCGATGCTCGATCTGGCGCTCGAGCTGATCGACTACGAGGGCGCCCGCAAGCGCCAGCTCGCGAGCGCCGGCAGCGGCAAGCGGATCGGCATCGGGATCGGCTCGACGCTCGACTCCGGCACCAACAACTTCGGCCAGTCGCGCATCATCAACTCGGCATTGCCGTTCTCCGGCAACGGCGAGGCCGCGGTCGTGCGGCTCGACCTCTACGGCGAGGTGACCGTGACGATCGGGACGAGCCCGCAGGGACAGGGGCACGAGACGACGGCGGCGCAGGTGACCGCCGACATCCTCGGCTGCAGCCCCGACCAGGTCCATGTCGTGGCCGGTTACAACAAGGCGGCGAACACCTACGTCGGCTTCTCCGGCACCTACGCGAGCCAGTTCGCGGTCACCGGCCTGGGCGCCGTGATGGGCGCGGCGGAGCGGCTGCGGGGCGAGATCATCAAGGTCGGCGCGTGCATGCTCGGCGCCGAGGAGTCCGACATCGAACTGGCCGACGGCTTCGTCCGCCTCGCCGCGAACCCCGAGGCGGCGATCCCGTTCATCG
>JBEKSK010000049.1:0-12069 GCA_049517155.1 Solirubrobacteraceae bacterium | reverse complement strand
CACGTCGGTGCGCTCGGGGCGGGGCAGGCGATCAAGGTCATCAACAACGCGGTCGCGGCGGCCAACGCCGCGACGGTCGCCGAGGCACTGATCGCCGGCAAAGCCGCCGGCGTCGACCTCGATGCCCTGGTCGCCGTGATGGACGGCGGCGCCGCGGGCTCGAAGATGCTCGCGCTCAAAGCGCAGCCGATGCGCACGCACGACTTCACGCCGCTGTTTCGCCTCGCGCACATGATCAAGGACGTCGAGCTGTGCCTCGACGCCGCGACGGTGCCGTTCGAGAGCGCGCGGCGCGTGCTCGCCGACATGCTGGCGGCGCAGCGCGCCGGCCTTGGCGACGAGGACTTCGCGGCGCTGGTCGCGGCGGTCGAGGAGCGCTGCGGCCTGGCGCTCGTCTAGGCTCCGGGCAGCGGCCGCCACAGCGGTCGCGCGTCGCGGCTGCGAGCGCAAATGGCTCGCTCGCAGTCGTCGCTGAACCGTCGCGAGTGCCGCGAGGGCAGTGAGAAGTACCGAATATTGCAGGGAAATTTGGAGATTTCCCGCTTGTTGCGTATCCTTCTTTGGTCGCCCGCCCCGCTACCGCGGGTCTCGCCGGCGGCAGATGCACTCCTGACCGAAGGTTCCCCTATGCCGATTGCATTCAAAGAATGGGCTGTGACCGTACGAGCGCTCGCCGAGGGTGAGCAGCTCGTGACCCTGCGCAAGGGCGGCATCCGCGAGCCCAACAAGCACTTCGAGGTCGAGCACGAGCGCTTCTTCCTCTACCCGACCTTCGACCATCAGCGCACGGACCTGGTGCGCGAGTCTCACCGCCCCGAGCTGCGTCGCGCGCTCGAGGAGGGCGTGTGGGCCGACGGCGAGCCGGTGCTGGCGCACGCGCGCAACGGACTGGCGCTGCTGCCGCCCGACCGGGTGCGGATCCGCGCCTGGGCCGAGGTCGCCGCGCAGTACACGGTGACCGATCCGCGCATCGTGGACGCTCTCTCCCCCTTCTACGTCTGGACCTCCGACTACGCCGAGAAGCGTCTCGAGTGGAAGCGCCGCCATCCGCTGCACGTGCTGCTGCTTCGCACCTACCGCATCCCGCGCCCGGTCACCGTCAAGGTCAAGGACGAGTACGCGGGCTGCCGCTCGTGGCTCGAGCTTTCGCGCGAGCTCCCGTTCGAGGGCACCCCGGTGCTCGCCGACGAGGAGTTCGAGCGCGCGGCGGAGGAAATCGAGTCGATCGCACTCGGCTCCCGCCAGGCCGTCTTCGCCTGAGCGCTCAGCTGGGCTGCCGGCGAGCGCCGGATCGAGTCGGTTAGTGCCCTGGACCGAGTCGAGCTCGCCGCACTTCGAGGCGCGCCACGAGGACTCCGATGAGCGCGGCACCGCGGCAGTGCTCGAACTGCTCGAGACGACGCGGGAGTCGCTCGCGCGGATCTTCCCGCAGGTGCCGGAGGAGGTGACCGTGGTGATGCACGCCGGCACCTTCGCCCTCTGCCTCGGCGCGCCGGCCCTGCCGCTCGCGTGGCTGGCGAGCAGGGCACCGGCACGACGTTATCTCGCGGGCTGGTGCTCTGGGCGCACGCTGCACATGCTCGCTCCGGCGGCGCTCGAGCAGCGCGCCTCGGCGGTGCCCGACTCACGCGACATGCTGATGATGACCCCGGCCGCGCTGTACGCGCAGCTCGTGATCGCCGCCAACAACCGCAGCCTGCCGCCGCCCCTGCGCCCACGCCACGTCCGCTGGGCCTGGCTGATCTGGGGCGCGGCCGCGCACTTCTCCGGCCAGAACGTGTTCGCGCGCCCGGCGATCGCGCGCCGTCTGCGCGACGACCCGGCGCCGCGATTCCCGCCGCAGCTGCGCGACGCCGCGCTGCTGGGCGGCACCATCTTCGACCTGCTCGAACGCGAGCACGGCGCCCAGGCCGCTGTCACCCTGGCGTTCGCGCACCCGACAGGGTCGCCCGCGCGAGCATTGGAGCAGGCCTTCAGCGGGCGCTCGCTCGTCGACAGCCAGGGCGTCTGGCGCGCCCACCTCGCGCGACTCGCCGCCCCCTGAGAACGCGCGCCGCCGCCGCGGCGCGAACCGGGCCCTGCGGCGCCGCGGGCCCGCCGCGTGTCGCGCCGCCCAGCGGCGCGCGTCAATCCCAGACGTGCGTGGCCATGAACAGCACGACGGCGAGCACCGCGACGCCGAGCAGCAGGGCCGCGAGCACGCGCGTCGCACGGGGCGAGCTGACGCGCACCGCCGCACTCGCCGCGATGTCGTTCTGGAGCAGCACGTCGCGCGCCGCGTCGAGACCGGAGCGAGCGACGAGCAGCTCGCGCGGACCGGCAGCCATGAAGTCCGGCACGTCGAACCCGGCGGGTCTGCGCATCAGGCTCGGGATCCCCTCGGCCAACAGCATGCCCTCGATCAGTTCGGCCTCGGCCTGGTTGCGCGTCCAGGCGACGCGAACGAGGGCGCCCTGCGCGTATTGCGGCTTGATCTTGCGCGCGCGCTCCTGGCGGGCGCTGACGCGCGCCTCCCCGGGCCCGGGGTACACAAGCGGCATGCCGCAACGCACGCAGAACCGCTCGCTGCCGCCATGTTCCGCCGCGCAACTCGGGCAGACGAGCGGCGCGCCCATCACACCACGCTCAGGACGACCTCTTCGGGCGTGTCGGACTCGATCCGCCACGCCCGCACCTCGGGCTCATCGCCGGCCACTCCGACGATGATGTAGAGCGAGCCGGGCCACAGGGCGCCGACCTCGGGGCGAAACGCCATGTTGATGTCGGTCTGGGACGGACGCGGCGCGGTGCGGGTATGCGAGTGGTAGATCGCCCCGTAGTCCCAGCGCTTGGAGTCGATCTCTTCCTGGATCGCGATCTGGTCGGCGGAGTCCATCTCGTAGCGCAGCGGGCTGGCCGCCGCGTTGCGCGCGCGGAACACCGCCACCGCCTCGCCATCGAGTGATGCCACGATGCCGCAGCACTCATCCGGCGCCTGCTCGAGGGCGTGGGAGACCATGTCGTCGTAAAGCGCCCGGCTGATCTTCATTGCCTGCCCCCGAGCACCGGGGAGTTGGCCGGCAGGCGATTCGGCAGAGCCGAACCGCTCACCACCAGAGCGTGCTCTCGAGGTTTGCGATCTCGTCCTGGGGCAGCGTGTAGAGCCCGCTCGAGAGGTACTTCCAGCCGTCGTCGGCGACGATGAAGACGACGTTGCCCTCGTCGAGCTCACCGGCGATACGCACCGCGACGCGGGCGATCGCGCCGGAGGAGACGCCGGCGAAGATGCCCTCCTCGTCGAGCAGCTTGCGCGTCCAGGTGATCGCGTCGCTGTTGGTCACGAAGATCTTGCGGTCAAGCAGCGAGAGGTCGATGATCGGCGGGATGAAGCCGTCGTCCAGCGAGCGCAGGCCCTGCACGGGCTCGCCCTGCATCGGCTCGGCGGCGACGATCTTGACGGCGTCGCCGAGCGCCTCCTTGAGCCGGCGCGCGTTGCCCATCAGCGTGCCGCCGGTGCCGAGGCCGGCGACGAATGCGGCGACGTCGTCGAGCTCGTCGAGGATCTCGACAGCGGTGCCGTTGTAGTGGGCGAGCGGGTTGGACTCGTTGCCGTACTGGTAGGGCATGTAGTAGCTCGGGTCGGCCGCCGCCATCTCGAGCGCCAGCTCGACCGCGCCGTTTGAGCCCTTCGTCCCGTCGGAGTAGACGATCTCCGCGCCGTACATCTTCAACAGCTGGGTGCGCTCCGGCGTGACGTTGTCGGGCATCACGACCTTAACGCGGTAGCCCTTGTAGGAGCAGATCATCGCGAGCGAGATGCCGGTGTTGCCGGAGGTCGGCTCGAGGATCGTCTGGCCCGGCGCGATCGCGCCCTTCTCCTCGGCGTCCTCGATCATCGCGCGCGCCACGCGGTCCTTGACCGAGCCGGTGGGGTTGTGCGACTCGAGCTTCGCCCAGACGCGCACGCCGGGCTTCGGCGAGAGGCGCTTGCACTCGACCAGCGGCGTGTTTCCGATCGACTGGACGATGTCGCCGTAGCGGCCCCCGCAGGGGCGGTTCTTCAGTTCGGGAAGGCTCATCTCGTCAACCGAGGATAGCGCTGCGCATGCTGCTCGCTCAGCGTCCGCCGGCCATCGCCGGCAGGATCACGAGCACGTCGCCCTCGCCGACCGCGGTGTCGAGGCCGTCGAGAACCCGCACGTCCTCGTCGTTGAGGTAGACGTTGACGTAGCGGTTGAGCTCGCCGTCGGCGCCGAACAGCTGGGTCGCCGTTGCCGGGTGTGCCTCGACTAGCGCCCGCAGCAGCTCGCCGACCTGGTCTCCTTCGACGCTGACCTCGCGCTCACCCCCGACGGACGCGCGCAATACCGGTGGGATCTTGATCGTCGCCATCGCCGCGCGCACCCTACCCGGCCGCGGCGCAGAACGCCTCGTAGTCGGGGAACACGCCCATCTCCTCGTCGCGGATCGAATCCGGCGGGCGCGAGCACACCGCACATTGCGGGTCGCGGCGGACCTTGACCTCGGTCAGCGTTGCTGCGAGCGCGTCGTAGAGCAACAGCCGGCCGATCACCGGCTCGCCGGCGCCGACGATCAGCTTCACGACCTCGGTCGCCTGCAGCAGGCCCATGGTTCCGGGCAGCACCCCTAGCACTCCGTTCGCGCCGCAGGAGGGCGCGAGCTCGGCCGGCGGCGGCACCGGGAACAGGCAGCGGTAGCAGGGGCCGTCGTAGGGCTTGAAGACGGACAGCTGCCCGTCGAAGCCGAGAATCGATGCCGAGACGACCGGGATCTGCAGGCGCACGGAGGCGTCGTTGAGCAGGTAGCGCGTGGGGAAGTTGTCGACGCCGTCGACGATGATGTCCCAGCCGCTGATGATCTCCATGATGTTGGAGGCGTCCAGGCGGGTCTCGTACTTGACGACCTTGACGTCGGGGTTGAGCGCCTTGATCGCCTGCTCGGCGGAGTCGACCTTCGCCGTGCCGATCCGCTCGGTGTTGTGGATCACCTGCCGCTGGAGGTTCGAGAGGTCGACGACGTCGTTGTCGACGAGTCCGATCGTGCCGACCCCGGCCGCGGCGAGGTAGAGGGCGGTGGGCGAGCCGAGGCCGCCCGCACCGAGCAGCAGCACGCGGGCCTCGAGCAGCTTCCGCTGCCCGCTCTCACCGATCTCGGGGATCAGGATGTGGCGGGAGTAGCGCTCGCGCTGCTCCGCGCTGAGCGTCTTTGGCACGTCCACCTCGTAGCCGCGGTCCTTCCACAACGTGATCCCGCCGGTCATCGACTCGACGCGCTCGTAGCCGAGGTCGTGGGTGAGCGTGTGCGCCGCCAGGGCGCTGCGGGTGCCGGAGGCGCAGTAGAGGATCACGCGCTGGGCGCGGTCGCCGACCAGGCCCTCGATCCGTGACTCGAGGAAGCCACGCGGGATGTGGCGCGCGCCCGGAAGGTGACCGGTCGCGAACTCCTCGGTCTCGCGCACGTCGAGAATCGCGACACCGTTGCCGACGAGCTCATGCACGGCGCCCGGGTCGATCTCGGCGACCCCGGTCTTGACCTGACGGATGAATTCGGCGCCCGACGGACTCATTTGCAAACTCCTGAACTCTTGTCTGGTTTCCTAGCTTTACAAAGTATAGCGACAACCACAAGGGCGGTCCACGTAATCTTCGCGGAAGTGGCACCTCGTCTCCGGCTCGCCCTCACCGTTGCCGTCCTATGCGCGGCGGTGATGGTGGCGATCGTGGCCGTCGCCGCCGGCAACGGTGGATCGACGGGGGGCAGCGCGCCGGTCAAGAAGGACGGCTTCTACGGGGCGCTGGTACCGCCAGCCTTCCCGGCGGTGGACTTCGCCCTGCCCGACCAGCATCACAAGATCATCCGCCTGAGCGACTACGCCGGCCAGGTTGTCGCCGCCGTCTTCATCTACTCGACCTGCCAGAACACCTGCCCGATCGTCGTGCAGCAGCTCTCACAGGCGATCGGCGAGCTGCCGCACCCGATCCCGGCGCTGGCGATCAGCGTCGATCCCAAGCAGGACACGCCCGCCAACGTCGAGGCCTTCCTGATCAAGGAGGACGTCTACAGCCAGCTCGACTACCTCGTCGCGGGGCGCAGCGTGCTCGAGCCGATCTGGAAGAAGTTCGGCATCCAGCCGCAGCTGAAGATCAACTCCTCAAAATCGGACCATACGGTCGATCTGGTGCTGTTCGACAAGACCGGCCGTGCGAGGGTCGGCTACCAGGACCTGAGCACGATGGATCCCGACGCGATCGCCGCCGACATCCGCACACTGCAGGCGCAGCCGCTGCCAAAGAAGCTTCCGGTGCGCCTCGACCTCTGAGCGCCGTAATCTGCGCAACGCGAATGCCTGGCCCCACCCCACCCCCGAACGTCTTCGATCCCGCGTTCGATGAGCCGCGGGAGCACCCCGGCTTCAACGCGCGCCGCGCGCGGGTCGGGCGCCAGGCCGGCTGCCGGCGGCTCGGCGCGAGTGTCTGGGAGCTCGAGGCCGGGCAGGCCGCCTACCCCTATCACGCCCACCTCGGCGAGGAGGAGGTCGTCATCGTGCTGAGCGGGAGCCCGAGCCTGCGCACGCCGGCGGGCTGGCGCGAGCTCGTGGAGGGAGAGGTCGTCGCGTTCGCGCGCGGCGAGGAAGGCGCCCACCAGCTCGCCAACCGCACCAGCGAGACGGTGCGCTTCCTCGCGCTCTCGACCAACGACCAGCCCGACATCGTGCTCTATCCGGACGCGGGCAAGGTCGGGATCAGCGAGCGCCGCCCCGACGGGTCCGGCTTTGCCGCCTACTTCTTCGCCGGCCACGCGGTCGACTACTGGGACGGCGTCGAGGGCTGACGCAGGGCGCGACGGGCGCCCGCGGGCGCCGCGCTCGCGGGCGCAACAAGCATGTCCGCCGCCGAACGCCCAGCTCGCCGGTGTCGGGCACAACACGCCCGCCGGCGGCGCGCCGCCGGCGCGCCCACCTCACTCGACGCCTGATACCCTAGCTGTCAGGTAGGTTTTAACCGCGATGATCTTCTCCACCAAGGCCGAGTACGGCGTACGCGTGATGGTCGAGCTCGCCCGCCGCGGCGGTGCGGAGCCTGTAGCGCTGACCGAGATCGCCGAGCACGAGGGCCTGCCGCTCGCCTACCTCGAGCACCTCGTCGCGCGGCTGCGCCGCTGCGGCCTCGTCGAGAGCCGCCGCGGCGCGCACGGCGGCTACCTGCTCGCCCGCGAGCCGGCGCAGATCACGATGGCCGAGGTCGTCGAGGCGCTGGAGGGGCAGATCGCCGCGATCGAGTGCTACTCGGCCTCGCCCGACGGGACGATCCACTGCGTGCTCGAGGCCGACCCCGAGCGCGTCTGCACGTCGAAGATCCTCTGGACCCGGGTGCGCGCCGCGATCGTGGCGACGCTCGAGGCGACGACGCTGGCCGACCTGATCCCCAGCGCTCCCAACGACCTGATCCCGATCACTTCCAAGAAGGCGGTAGCCGCATAGTGGCAACTTCACTCGAGATCCGAAACCTGCACGTGCGCACCGAGGAGCGCGAGATCCTGCGCGGCGTCGACCTCGCCGTGCGCAAGGGCGAGCTGCACGCACTGATGGGGCCCAACGGCTCCGGCAAGTCGACGCTCGCGAACACGATCATGGGCCACCCGGGCTATGAGGTCACAGACGGAGAGATCCTCGTCGACGGCGAGAACATCACCGAGCTGGCACCGCATGAGCGGGCGAAGCTCGGCCTCTTCCTCGCCTTCCAGTACCCGGTCGCGATCCCCGGCGTCTCGGTCGCCAACTTCCTGCGCCTGGCGATCAACGCCCAGCGCGAGGAGCCGATCAAGGTTAAGGAGTTCGGCCAGCAACTGCGCCACGCCGTCGAGCTGCTCGACGTCGATCAGGGCTTCACCTCGCGCCACCTCAACGACGGCTTCTCCGGCGGCGAGAAGAAGCGCGCCGAGGTGCTGCAGATGGCGATGCTGCGGCCCCAGATCGCGGTGCTTGACGAAACCGACTCGGGCCTCGACATCGACGCGCTGCGAACGGTGGCCGAGGGCGTCGCAAAGCTCCACGCCGAGCAGGGCCTCGGGGCGCTGATCATCACCCACTATCAGCGCATCCTCGATTACGTCCGGCCCGAGTTCGTCCACATCATGATGGACGGGCGGATCGTCATGAACGGCGGCAACGAGCTGGTCGAGCGCCTCGAGCAGGAAGGCTACGACCGGATCCGCGAAGAGGTCGCGGCCCGTGCCTGAAGGCGCCGGCGCGCCGAGCCCGCCGGCGACGCCGACGCCGAAGCCAGGCTCCGCGGTTGCGGCGAAGCTGAACGCCGCGCTCGCCGGGCGCGGCGCCGGCGGCGCCCCGCTCGCGGAGCTGCGCGAGCGCGCAAGCGCTGTCTTTCACTCACTCGAACTGCCCAGCTGGCGCCGTTCGGGCTTCTGGAAGACCTCCTTCCAGGACCTCGACCTCGACGCCCTCGCCCCGATCGCCCGCGAAGCGGATGACCGGCTGCCGGAGATCCTCGCCGGGGCACGCAGCGCCGGCGTGCTGGTGCAGCGCGACGCCTCGGTCGTGCACGTGCAACTGGACAGCGAGCTCGCGCAGCGCGGCGTGATCCTCTGCTCGCTCGAGCAGGCCGCCGCCGAGCACACCGAGCTCTTCGAGCGCTACTACCTGCGCCGGCTGCCGCTCGACCGCCACAAGCTCGAGGCTGCGAGCGCCGCGTTCTGGACCGGCGGCGCGTTCCTCTACGTCCCGCCTGGCCTGCACGTCGAGGACCCCTTCCAGATCGTCTATGAGATCTCCGCCGCCGGCAGCGCGCAGTATGCGCACACGCTCGCGATCGGCGATCGCGCCAGCCAGTTTCGCCTGCGCGAATACGACGTCGCGGGCGCCGGCGCCGAGATCGCCACGGACGCGCTGCACGCCGGCCAGTTCGAGCTCTATCTCGAGGACGGCGCCCGCTGCCGGCTCGCCCAGCTCACCGACTGGGGCGAGGGCGCGGTGAGCGACTCCTCGACCTCGGTTGTCGAGGTTGGCCGCGACGCCTACTGCCACTGGCTGCCCGCACTGCTGGGCGGTCACCTGATCCGCCACCACTACGAGCTCGTGGTCGCCGGCCAGGGCGGCGACATGGCCTTCCGCGGCGTCCTCTTCAGCCAGGCCGATGAGCATCTCGACGTCTTCGCCGTCGACCTGCACGAGACGGGTCCCTCCGGCGGCGACGTGCACTGGCGCGGGGCGGTGACGGGCTCCAGCCGTGCGAGCTTCGAGGGCCTGATCCAGATCAACCCGGGCGCGCAGCAGACCCACACCTACCTGCAGTTTCACTCGATGATGCTCTCCGACGCGGCGAAGCTCGACGCGATCCCCTCGGTGCTCGTCAGCGCCGACGACGTCTCGGCCTCGCACGGCGGGACCGTCGGTGAGCTGGACGAGATGCTGATCTTCTACATGCAGACGCGCGGCCTGACCCGGCCGCAGGCGGTGCGGGTGATCGTCGAGGGATTCTTCGAGCCGCTGATCGTGCAGCTCGATGACCCGGCGCTCGAGCACCAGATCCGCGAGCGCATCGGCGCCAAGCTCGCCGCCGCCGCCGACGACATCGAGCGCTACGCGCTCGCGCGGTGAGCACGGTGTCGACCACTACCAGCGCGAGCGCTCTTGACGTGCGGGCGGACTTCCCGATCCTCGGCCGCGAGCTCGAGGGCGGGCGGCTCGTCTACCTGGACTCCTCATCGACCTCGCAGAAGCCGGCCGCGGTGCTGGAGGCGATGGATGACTACTACCGCAACCACAACGCGAACATCCACCGTGGCGTCTACAAGCTCGCGCAGGAGGCCGACGCGCTGTTCGAGGGAGCGCGCGAGCGGATCGCCGCCTTCCTGCGCTGGCCGGTCGCGAGCACGATCTTCACCGCCAACGTGACAGCCGCGATCAACCTGGTCGCCTACGCCTGGGCGCGAACCAACCTGCGCCCCGGTGACGCCGTGCTGATCAGCGAGATGGAGCACCACTCCAACATCGTCCCCTGGCAGCTCGCGACCGCGGCGACCGGCGCGCAGCTGCGCTACCTCGAGGTCTCGCCCGACGGCACGCTGTCACTCGAGCAGCTCGACGCAGAACTCGCCCGCGGCGATGTCGCGCTCGTCGCGCTGACCCACGTCTCGAACGTGCTCGGCACGATCAACCCGGTTGCCGAGATCGTCCGCCGCGTCCACGAGGCCGGCGCGCTGGCACTGATCGACGGCGCCCAGGCGGTGCCCCAGCTCGAGGTCGACCTCGCCGCCATCGATGCCGACTTCTACGCCTGGACGGGGCATAAGGCGCTCGGGCCGACCGGCGTCGGCGTGCTCCACGCCCGCGCCCAGCTGCTCGAGCAGATGCCGCCGTTCCTCTCCGGTGGCGACATGATCGCCACGGTGCAGGCGCAGCACTCGACCTGGAACGAGCTGCCGTGGAAGTTCGAGGCGGGGACCTCGATGATCGCCGAGGCCGTCGGGCTGGGCGCCGCAATCGACTACCTCGACGCACTCGGCATGGCCAACGTCCGCGCCCACGAGCATGCCCTGACCGCATACGCGCTCGCACGCCTGCAGGCAACCGACGGCGTCAGCCTGTTCGGGCCGCCGAGCGCCGATCAGCGCGGCGGCGTCGTCTCGTTCGCACTCGCGGGAATCCATCCCCACGACGTCGCCGAGCTGCTCAGCCGGAGCAACGTCTGCATCCGCGCGAGCCACCACTGCGCGCAGCCGCTGATGCGCCGCCTCGGCGTGGTCGCGACCGCCCGCGCCAGCTTCGGCCCCTACAACGTCGCCGCCGACGTCGACGCGCTGATCGACGCGATCGAGCGGGCTCAGGAGGTCTTCGAAGGCTGATGGACGACCTCTACCGCGACTTCATCCTCGAGCACTACAAGCGCCCTCGCAACTTCGGCGAGCTGCCCGCGCACGACCACGACGCGCACGAGGTCAACCCGCTGTGCGGTGACGAGCTCGGCGTGCAGATCGTCGTCGCCGACGGGCGGATCGCAGACCTGCGCTTCCAGGGGCACGGCTGCGCGATCTCCCAGGCCGCGGCGTCGATGGCCTCGGAGGAGCTGATCGGCATGCAGCTCGACGAGGCCGCCACGCTCGACGCCGGCTGGATGCTCGACCTGCTCGGCATCCCGATCTCGGCGACGCGGCGCAAGTGCGCACTGCTGTCGCTGAAGGTCGTCCGCCACGCCCTGACCGGCGACGGCAGCTGGCCCGGCGAGCCGGACAGCTGATCCCGACCGCTATACTCGGCTTTATGGCAACAACCGCCCCCCGCATCCCCGCCCCCAGCCCGATCGTCGAAAACGACAACGGCGAGCTCGTCGCCGTGCGCGGCGTCTCGCGCGAGGTGATCGCGGAGCTTTCGCGGATCAAGGACGAGCCCGACTGGATGGCGCGCAAGCGCCTTGACGCGTACGAGATCTTCTCGCGCAAGCCGATGCCGAAGTGGGGCTGCGACCTCTCCGAGCTCGATTTCGACGAGCTGGTGCTCTACTCGCCCCCGACCACGGGGCGCTTCAACTCCTGGGACGACGTCCCGCAGGAGATGAAGGACACCTACGAGGCGCTCGGCGTCCCGCAGGCCGAGCGCGAGCACCTCGCCGGCGTCGTCGGCGTCTGGCGCCAGGAGCCGGTCTATGAGGGCCTCAAGGAGGAGTACGCCAAGCTCGGCATCCTGTTCTGCTCAATGGACACGGCCGTGCGCGAATACCCCGACCTCGTGCAGAAGTACTTCATGCGCAAGTGCGTGCCGCCGCAGGACAACAAGTTCTCGGCGCTGCACGGCGCGGTGTGGTCGGGCGGGGCGTTCGTCTACATCCCGCCGGGCGTCAAGTGCGACCTGCCGCTGCAGGCCTACTTCCGCATGGAGGGCGCCGGCGAGGGCACCTTCGAGCACACCCTGATCATCGCCGACGAGGGCTCCGAGGTGAACTACATCGAGGGCTGCACGGCGCAGACCTACAGCGTCAACTCGATGCACTCGGCGGTCGTCGAGATCTTCGTCCACGAGGGCGCGAAGGCGCGCTACACGACCGTGCAGAACTGGTC
>JBEKSK010000048.1:0-12365 GCA_049517155.1 Solirubrobacteraceae bacterium | reverse complement strand
GAGTGGATGGTGTCCCACCACCTGCTAGCGCCCCGCTGAAGCGGGGGACGCGCGTCAGCGCCGCCGCCGGCGCTCCGGCTCCCGCGGCGGTCGCCATACGCGCGCTGAGCCAGTGGGCTAGCGTGCCCGCCTGGATCTCGAACCGGGGAGGATGCTGTGTCGCGCTTCGACGGACAGACGGTGCTGGTCACGGGAGCTTCGCGCGGGATCGGCCTTGCGAGCGCCGAGCATTTCGTCGCGCTCGGCGCACGCGTCGGCATGGTTGCGCGCGACCACGCGGCGCTGATCGCCGCGGCTGGGCGGATCGGTGGCCAGACGCATGTCGTGGCAGCCGATTTGACTGACCCCCAGGAGTGCGCGCGCGCCGTCGACGAGGTGGCCGGCGCGCTCGGCCCCGTCGACGTGCTGGTCAGCTGTGCCGGCGTTCTGCACCGCGACTTTGTCGAGAACGTCACGCCGGAGGACTTCGAGCAGACCTGGCGGCTGCACGTGGGGGCGGCGCTGTGGCTGACCCAGCGCGTGCTGCCCGGGATGCGCGAACGCCGGCGTGGCTCGATCGTGCTCGTGTCCTCCGAGCTTGGGCTGATCGGCGGCCCGTCATATGCGTCCTACTGCACCAGCAAGTGGGGGATGGTGGGACTCGCCGAGGTGCTCTACCACGAGCTGGCCGGGTCGGGCGTGCATGCCTGCGCGATCTGCCCCGCCGACGTCCGCACCGACCAGCTGCGCGAGGACCTCGATTGGGGGCCGACTCCCGGTGTCCCGTTCGAGAAGGCGATGACGACCGAGCGCCTGGCCGCCGCGATCGCCTCGGCGGCCGCTGGAGGGAAGGCCGTTGTGGTCGTCGACCGGCTTCCGATGCGGGCGCTGTTCGGGTTTTGGGGGGGGCCGCGCGGTCTGAGTCGCAGGATGCTGCACACCGCCTACAAGCCGCTGCTGAAGACCCGCGGCGGCGGCTGAGCGCGCTGGCACCGCGTCCGCCGCTCAGCGCAGGACGCGATGTTCGACGCGCCCGCCGAAGGCCAGCAGGACGTCGGCGGTGAGTGACGGCGGGAAGATGCCGTGGCCGACGACGCCGGGCGTGCCGTCAAGGCGAGCGCTCAGCTCGTGGCGGTCGGGGAAGTCTTCGAGGTAGTCGGCGATGACACCTCCGTCCGGGCTTGCGGGCACGTCGCGCAGGCGCACCGATCCGAGCGCGGCGAGCGTGGAGTCGATCCCGAAGCGCAACAGCTCGAGCGGAACCGGCGGCCCGATCCGCGTCACCGCCTTGTCGCTCGAGCCGATCACGACAAAGCGCACGGCCGCCGCCGCCACGACCTTCTCGCGGGTATGGGCGCCGCCGCCGCCCTTGATCAGCCAGCCATCAGGATCGATTTGGTCCGCTCCGTCGATCGCGATGTCCAAACGCTCGATGCCGGTGAATGGCACGACTTCGAGACCGAGCTCGAGCGCCCGACGCTCGGTCTCGGGCGACGTGGCGACGCAGCGAACCGCGAGCGCCCGCGCCGCCAGCGCCGCCAGCAGGTAGGCGACGGTGGTGCCGGTTCCGAGCCCCACGAGCTGACCGTCGGTGACCAGGCCGGCCGCGGCCTGCGCAGCCTCGCGCTTCTCCTGTTCTGTGTCTGGCACGCGACAGAGGCTAGTCGGCCTTCTCGCAACGTTGCAGCGTGAGCGCCTCCGTGCTCGGGCACCGAGGCAGGCAACGGTCTTCCCCGCCGCCGCGGGGCCGGCTGGCCGGCGCCGGCCAGCCGTCGTCCACCCCCGAACGGGGCGCTTGCGCAGAACGTTTGCGTAAAGACCAGCAGGTGCGGAGCCTCTTCGGCAGCTCGGATATTCGCACTGTGCGGGTTTACTGCCGAAGGCCCTTGACATCCGTGCGGCGAGCGTCCAGATTGAATACAGCGAGGTGCAGATTGCGCGTGGATCGGGGGGCGGTGAGGTTTCCACCCATCGTCCGGCCGGTGCTGCACATAGACTCGTCGAGGTGAGCACTACGCAATCTGAGATCGACCAAGTGGCCGACGCGGACCGGGTACGTCCCGCTCCTCGGCTGTCCACGGCGCCCTCCTGGGAGGCGCTTCGCGGCTACGCCACGCTGATGCGCGGCGTGCTGGACGCGCTGCCCTTCGGCGTCGCCGTGCTGGACCGCGGCGGCACGCTCACGACCTGGAACAACGAGCTCGCCTCGATGCTTCCCTCGCCCCCCTCGCGCGGCGGCACGCACGACATCTCGGTCCTGGTGCGCCAGGTGCACCGGATCGTCGCCGACCCCCAGGACTTCGACGCCCGCCTGAAGCTCGCGCTCGAGCCGCCCAAATCCAACGAGGAGGGCGAGACGCTGAACAACGAGTTCGAGGTGGCCCTGCACGGCGAGGACGGCGGCGCGCTGGCGGTGTCGGTCAACCCCTTCGGCGATGAGGACGAGAGCATCGTCATCTGCTTCCGCGACGCGACGGGAGAGCTCCGCGCACGCCGGGCGCTCGAGCACCGGGCGATGCACGACGCGCTGACCAAACTGCCGAACCGCGAACTGCTGATGGACCGCCTGACCGTTGCGCTGGCGCGGCTCGGCCGTCAGGGCACCGCGGTCGGAGTGCTGTTCATCGACCTCGATGGCTTCAAGGAGGTCAACGACCTCTACGGCCACGACGTCGGCGACGAACTGCTCGTCACCGTGGCCGACCGTCTGCGCCGCGAGGTCCGCGACGGCGACACCGTGGCGCGCTTCGGCGGCGACGAGTTCGTCGTGCTGTGTGAGGATCTCGTCCGCATCGAGGCAGCTGAGCCGCTTGCGCGCCGGCTGGCCGAGGCGGTCGCGGCGCAGATCAGCATCGGCGAGCGGCTGATCGCCGTGAACGCCAGCATCGGCGTGGTCGTCGAGCAGAACCCTGCGACGAGTGCCGAGGCGCTGGTCAAGCGGGCTGACTCCGAGATGTACCGCGTCAAGCACGGCGCCCGCTGACGCTCCGGGCGCCTCGCGTCGCGCTCTGACGCCTACGGTTCCAGCCGCTGCGACGCCAGGAGCTTGTCGAGGTACTCGCGCTCGGCTTCGAGCGCGAGGATCTGCGCGCGGATCACGGCACCGGCCTGCTCGATGCGCTCCGTCTGCGCCGCGAGCGCCGCGATCATCCGGCGCTGGCGCTCCAGCAGCACGACCAGGTAATCGGCGGTGGGCTCGTTCAGTCTCTGGCGAGAGCGACCGCGGATCGTCGCCGCCTCGATCTCGGCGCCCGTGCGCAGCTCGATCGCAGCCAGTTCGGCCAGCGCGACCACGCTCGCTACGAGGCTCATGCTGCGGTCGGCGAGCGTCTCTTCCCCGCGTGTGCCGGCCGCCGTCCCCTCCGCGCCGGCGGCGGTCGTGCTCGCCCCCACGCCCGGTTCCCGCCGTGGCGCCGCGGCGACGGTGGGGCTGCGCGGAGGCGGCGCCGTCAGGCTCGCGGGTTCGGCTGCAGAGATCGCGGGTTGCGCCGGAGGAACCGCGGATTGCGCGGGAGGGCTCGCGGGTTGCGCCGGCGCGATCGGCGGTTGCGCCGGCGGGGGATCGTCGGGGCCCGCGACCCAGGCGTCCACGCTGACCACGTCGAAGCGTTCCGCAGTGCTGCGGTTTGCACGGGTGCCGCCGAGGCGGCGCACCTGCTCGGCGAGGACCGCCACCTGGGCGCGCAGGTCGTCGGCGGTCACCTCGGCGTCAGCCGGCGGGGGCTCCTCGCCGCCGCGCTTGGAGTGTGGGTGTGACTTTGGCATCGGCGTGTTCCAAGCGAACGTACACCACGGCGGCTGGTGCTGGCTAGGCAGGTTTTCCCCACGTATGCTGAAGTCTTCACGGAGCGCGAGACCGGAGCAGGCACGGGGGCGCTCTCAAGAAACCTCTCCAGGACGCCGACAGAGGTATTGCAGTGACGCAGACAGGCGACAACACGGATGTCCCGCTGCTCACCCCGCAGGATGTCAGTACGCGGGTGGGCGAAATTCTGGGCACGGCCGAGCGCGAGGCGCGTGAGATCATCGCTGCCGCACGCGGCGATGACGTTGGCGAGCAACCGCTGGGCACGCTGGACGCCACGATCGACGACCTGGCCCGCGCAGTCGAGCGCCTCAGCCTGAGATTCGACGCGTTCGAGCTGGCCACCGCCGCACAGATCGAGGAGCTCGGGCGGGCCGTTCACGCCGCCGCCGGCGCACCCGCGACGGCCGAAGCGCCGTCGCCGGGGTTCCAGTTCGATCCGACGGCAGCCGAGGCCGCCGCCATTCTCGAGCGCGAGCAGACCCCGCAGCTCGCCTCGGCGCGCGTACGTGCGATCGACCTTGCCCTCGCGGGCTACACGCGCGAGTCGATCGCCAACGAGCTTGCTGTCTCGCTCGAGCGGGGCGAGGTCGATGCGCTGCTGGACCGCGTCCTGATCGGCTGATCGAGCGTCCGCGCGCCACGCGCGTGCCCGCGAGCGCTGGGCGGCTGTTAGGCTCTGCCACGGTGAGCACGACCAGCCAGATGTTCGATGCCGCACAGACACGCGAGATCCTCGAAGAGCTCGATCGAAACGGCTTCGTCCACATTCCGGGCGTACTTTCGCCCGACGAGGTCAGCGAGCTTCGCGAGGTCGTGGAGCCGCTTGCGCAGGAGCACTTCGACCCGCAGCTGGGCTTCACCCACGCCCTCGGTGCCGCCTACCTGCACCCGCGCCTGACCGACCTCGCCGTCGATCCGCGCCTGATGGGAGTGCTGGCCGGAGCGCTCACGCCGAACCTCCACATCTACCACTCCCATATCGACGTGCACCCGCCGGAGGAGGACAAGCCCGACGCCTGGCGCTGGCACGAGGACGGCGGCCGCCAGACCGCGGACCTCGACTACCGCGCGCGGCTCTCCGCGAAGCTGGGCTACTGGCTGAGCGACTGCGACGAGCCCGGGATGGGCAACCTCGAGGTGATCCCCGGCAGCAACCTCTGGACCGACTTCCTGCCGCGCACCCCCGGCCAGACGCCCGACGGCGCGATCCAGGTCCTCGCCAAGGCCGGCGACGTCACCCTCTTCGAGCGCCGTATCTGGCACGGCCGCAGCACCAACCTCTCCGACCGCACGCGGATGGTCGTCTTTTTCGGCTACTCGCCCCGCTGGATCGTCCAGCGCGAGTTCCCGAGCGCCGAGCAGCTGGAGGCCGCGATCGGCGACCCGGTGCGCCGCCAGCTGATCGGTGCCCCCGACTGGGACTCCTGCCACGTCGGCCGCGCCGAGCTGCCGCTCACGCAGTACCTCGCGCAAGCCTGACCGGGGGCCGGGCTGGTGCACCCGTTCCGGGCCAACCCAGCTTCCCACTGAGGGCACAGGCAGCGAGATCGTGCAGCGGGCGACGCCGCGGCCGTGGGCCTGTGCGCTGCACAACCGGTGGCCAGCCACGCTGAACGTGATCGTTCGCCCGATCAGCGCCTTGCCAGCGCTGGTCAGGGTCGCACTGACCACGCCCAGTCCTAGACCTGCGCGCCAGCTTAGGAGCGCGACCTGCGGGGCCGCATTCGAGCTCGTCGACGCCTTCGCTGCTGGCGTGATCGTGACTTCGAGCCTAGCGTCTGCGCTGCCCCGGGAGCCCTCACGTCACCCGGTGGCATGCTTCACCCAGATGGTGATGTCCGTCGGTTTCGGTCCGCTGTATCCGGCCGGCGGCGACAGCGACAGCGTGAGCGTCCAACGCGCTGGCGAGAGTGTCGCGACGAGCGTCAACTGCCCCGTTCGTTGATCGGTCGGTCGGAAGTGGACGGTGCGCCGTCCTGCGCGTGCCGTGATCGTCGGCTTTGCGCGGCTCGGAGTGAAGGAAGCGGTGACGCTCACGCGTCCGTTGACCTGGTGAACATGCCAGCTGGCTCTCGCCAAGGGACGGGCGGTAACTCCGGCCGAGGAACCCGAGCCCGCTCCATCTCCGGCCGAGGAACCCGAGCCCGCTCCAGCAGACCCGGCGTTGGGGATGATAAAGGTCGTACAGTGGCTGGCGACGTTATAGACACTGCCACTGCCACCGGATGACGCGCAGGCGGTCCATTGCCCTGCCGTTAGGGTGACGATGGCGACGCCGTTTGCGTCAAGCGGAGGCGTAAGGTCGCTGGGACCGGTAATGGTGAGCACCGGGTCGGGCGCGTCGCTGCTCACGGTGACGGTGGCGTCGGTGCTCGTTGGCGTGACAAGGACCTGTACGTCATTAGGCTGCCAGCCGCCGGGAGGCGGAGAGCCTACGGGCAGCACAGGAACGAAATCCGTGTCTTGGTTCATCGCCCCGGAGAACAGAGTGAGCTCCAGTCCACTGTCGGCTGGCGTGTCACTGCCGCCCCAGCTTTGGATGAACGACCCGTCCGGGAACACCTGATCGACGTAGCCCATATACCAGTCCGTGTCACTTGCAGGCTTGCAGGATGGGGCCTCCTGCTCGACCGTTGAGTATGCCCAGAGCAGGCATTCTCCGGGAGAGAACCAGAGATCCCCAACCACCGGCGTGTGGGTGACGGGGTAGCCGACGGTTTCGGCGTCCAGCAGAAAACAGTAGTGCGGCAAGAAGGAAGAGCAGTTCTGGTAGTTGTACCCGTACTTTTGAACCGCGTACATCTCGATGTCGGGGCGCTTCTCGGCTGGCCAGTACGCGCTGTTGATGTACCCGGTGAGGTCTGTGTCCCAAGAGCCATCCGGGTTCTTGAGCTGGTCCCACTCCGGGTTGCCAGGATCAGGCGCAGGCCACTCGGACTCGGGCACATCGCAGATCGGGTTCCCGATTGAAACCGGACAACTCGGAGTCGTGTTGTAGGCCGACGCAGTCGGAAGGCTAGTCCAGCTCGGCGACTGAAACTCGCCTGAGGCAGTCGCGCTAGCCTGCCCGGTGAGGAGGAGGAGGACCACCACAGCCGACAGGCTGGCGAGAAGAAGAGCCCCGAGATGCGGGCGAAGCGCGGTCACTTGATCGAACCCAAGAGCGCCGAGATTAGCCAAGTTCGAGCGACAGCGCCGGTGCGGCTCGATGGCCCGAGACGGAGCGATCCAAGCGACTGCCCGCTACCCACACCCTCCCGCCGCCGCGGGCGGCCACCATTGACCGCTGCCCCACGTTGGACAGTCGAATGACCGTCTACAGCCTGCCTAGCCGCAGCCGGTGTTGTTACCGCAGCTCGGGCAGGTGTAGCAGGACCCTGTGCGCTGCATCATGCCGCCGCACTGGGTGCACGCTGGCCCGAGGTCGAGCCCCTGCAGCTTGGCCGGGACGACCGGCGGGGAGTCGGTGAACGCCGCGCTCGCAGGTTTCACGACGCTGCCGCCGTTGGCGGGTGGCGCGGCGAGCTCGCTGGCGGGCACCGAGGTGTCGGAGGAGTGCACGGCGACGGAGGCGTGCTCGGCCGACTGGCGCGCGCGCACCGCCGGCGTCAGGATGCCGAGCTCCTCCTGGGCGTCGGTGTCGAGGAAGCGCGACGCGAGCCAGCGCATGATGTAGTCGGGCATCGACTTGGCGAAGGGGATCTCCGGGTTGGTGGTGATGCCCTCCGGCTCGAAGCGCATGTAGCTGAACTTCTCCACCAGCTTCTCGAGCGGCACGCCGTACTGCAGCGCGATCGAGATCGCCGTCGCGAAGGCGTTCATCATGCCCCGCAGCGTCGAGCCCTCCTTGCCGATGTCGGTGAGGAAGATCTCACCGACCGTGCCGTCCTCGTACATGCCGGCGGTGATGTAGCCCTCGTGGCCGCCGAGCGAGAACTTGTGCGTGATCGACTGGCGCTCGCGCGGCATGCGATGGCGCTGCGGTCCCGCCTTCGCGACCGCAGTGGCGATCAGCGCATCGAGCGTCTCGGGATCCAGCGGCTTCGCGGCCTCCTGGGCGTCGGTGCGCAGCGCCTGGGCGGTCTTTGAGCCGTCGCGGTAGATCGCGAGCGCCTTGATCCCGAGGCGCCACGCCTGCGTGTAGGCGTCGGCGATGTCCTCGACGCTCGCCTCGGCCGGCAGGTTGACGGTCTTGGAGATCGCGCCCGAGATGAACGGTTGCACGGCGCCCATCATCTTGATGTGGCCCATGTGGGAGATCGCGCGCTCGCCGACGGCGACATCGAAAACCGGAAGGTGCTCGTCGCGCAGTCCCGGCGCGCCGACGATCGTCCCGTGCTCATTGATGTAGGCGACGATCTGCTCGATCTGCTCGTCGCTGTAGCGGAGCGTCTGCAGCGCCAGCGGGATCGTGCGGTTGACGATCGTCATCTGGCCGCCGCCGACGAGCTCCTTGAACTTCACGAGTGAGAAGTCCGGCTCGACGCCGGTCGTGTCGCAATCCATCAAGAAGGAAATCGTGCCGGTGGGCGCGAGGACCGTCGCCTGCGCGTTGCGGTAACCGTGGCGCTCGCCGAGCTCGACCGCCTCGTCCCACGCGCTCCGCGCGGCCCCGAGCAGCTGCGGCTCGCACAACCCTTCCTCGGCGATCGCGTGGCTCGCGTCGCGGTGCATCCGCATCACGCCGTTGTGGGCGTCGCGGTTCTCGGCGTAGCGCTCGTAGGGGCCGAGGACGGCGGCGACGCGCGCCGATTGCGCGTAGGCGCGGCCGGTCATCAACGCGGTGATCGCCGCAGCCGTGGCGCGGCCCTCGTCTGAGTCGTAGGGCATGCCGTCGGCCATCAGGAAGGCCCCGAGGTTGGCGTAGCCGAGGCCGAGCTGGCGGAACGCGCGCGCGTTGACACCGATCTGCTCGGTCGGGTAGCTGGAGGGGCCGACGAGGATCTCCTGCGCGAGCAGCATGACGTCGACCGCGTGATTGAAGGCGCGCACGTCGAAGCTGCCGTCGCCGCGGCGGAACTTCATCAGGTTCAGCGAGGCCAGGTTGCAGGCGGAGTCGTCGACTGACATATATTCCGAACAAGGATTCGAAGCGTTGATCCGCCCGCTGACCGGATTGGTGTGCCAGCGGTTGATCGTCGTGTCGTACTGGACGCCCGGATCGGCGCAGCGCCAAGCAGCCTGCGCGATCTCGCGCATCAGCTCGCGTGCGGGGATCGGCTCGCCAACCGGCTCGCCGGTTGCGCGGGCGATCAGCCGCCATTCGCCGTCGGCCTCGACCGCCTGCATGAACTCGTCGGTGACGCGCACGGAGTTGTTGGCGTTCTGGTACTGGATCGAGAGGAAGCCCTCGCCGTCGATCGACATGTCGAAGCCGGCGTCGCGCAGCGCGGCCGCCTTGTCCTCCTCCTTCGCCTTGCAGGTGATGAAGTCGACGATGTCGGGGTGGTCGATGTTGAGCACGACCATCTTCGCGGCGCGCCGCGTCTTGCCGCCGGACTTGATCGTGCCTGCCCAGGCGTCGGCGCCGCGCATGAAGGAGACGGGGCCGGATGCCGTTCCGCCCTTCGAGAGCGGCTCCATCGAGCCGCGGATGTTGGAGAGGTTGATGCCCGAGCCTGAGCCGCCGAGGAAGATCGTCCCCTCCTTCGTGTTCCAGTCGAGGATCGACTCCATCGTGTCCTTCACGGAGAGGATGAAGCAGGCCGAGCACTGTGGGCTCTCCTCGAAGCCGACGTTGAACCAGACCGGCGAGTTGAACGCCGCCAGCTGGTGCAGCAGGATGTGGGTCAGCTCGGCCTCGAAGGTGTCGCCATCCTCCTGCGCCGCGAAGTACCCGCGAGAGCGCCCCCAGTCGGCGATCGTGCCGGCGACGCGGCCGATCATCTGCTTGACCGAGCGCTCGCGCTCGGGTGAGCCCAGCTGTCCGCGGAAGTACTTCTGCGCAACGATGTTGGTCGCGTTCTGGGACCAGGAGGCAGGGAATTCGACGTCGCGCTGCTCGAACGCGACGCGATCGCCGTGGCCGATCCGTGCGTCGCGGAGCTCCCATTCGACGCTGTCGAAGGGATGGACTCCCGGCGTCGTGAAGACGCGGCGGAGTGTCAGCGCGTCGCTGGCGGTCGTGGTCTCGGCGGTGCGTGCTTCCATGGTCTGTCCCTCTCTGTGTAGCGGCGTCGGCGCCCTGGCTGGGTGATCGGTGGGGGCCGACGATCTTCCGCCTCGGCTCGGACGGAAACGTGGCGTGCGCGCGCACCTCTAATTCTACCGCCCGCCGATGCTGGGCCGGGCGATCCGGCACTGCACTCCTGCATGCAGCACGCCCGATTAAAAGCCTGCAAATTGCGGGTCGGCGCGCCAGCCGGCCAGCCCCCCGGGACGCCCGCGTCTAGCGCCCGAGGCGCAGCCAGTCGCCGAACTCCGCGAGCACGCCGGCAGCGCGATAGCGAGCCTCGGCGAGGGCGTGGCGCGTCTGCGCGAGCCAGGGTGGATCGAGGGCCAGCAGGTTGAGCACGACGACCGCCAAGGCGGCGAGCGCGAGCAGCGCGAGGAGGACTGCGAAGGCGATCACCACGCGGGCATCCTAGAAGGTAGCGGCAAGGCCGTCGCCGGGTTCAGGTCGGCGTCGATGCAAGCCAAGCTCGACCATGAGCTGAGACAGGTAGGAGGCTTGGGCGACATCGTCGCGGCGACGGATCCCGTCACTCGAGCAGGTCGGCGAGCTCGGCCAGCGCGGCCTCCAGCAGCGCGTCTGGTGCGAGCGTCGCGTCCAGCGTGCGGATCCGCCGCGGTTGCGCTGCCGCGAGCGACGCGTAGCCCGCTGCGATCCGGGTGAAGAACTCGTCGGTCTCGCGTTCGAGCCGGTCGGCGTCCTCGCCGCGGTCGCCGCGGCGGCGGCGCCCGGCGGCCGCCTCGATCGCCAGCAGCAGCGTGCGGTCGGCGGCGAGACCGCCCGTCGCGAACTCGTTGATGGCGCGCACGGCCTCGACCCCGAGGCCCCGCCCGGCGCCCTGGTAGGCGAGCGAGGAGTCGATGTAGCGGTCAAGCAGCACCCAGCGTCCCGCCGCGAGCTCCGGCGCCACGCGCTCCGCGACCAGCTGCGCGCGCGAGGCCGCGTAGAGCAGCGCCTCGGCCCGGTCGTCGATCTCGAGCCCGGGATCCTTGACCAGCGAGCGGATCCGCTCGGCGAGCGCGACGCCGCCCGGCTCGCGCAGCGCGACGGCGTCGATGCCGCGCGCCAGGAGCGCCTCGCGCAACGCGGCGGCGAGCGTCGTCTTGCCGGCGCCGTCGATCCCCTCGATCGTGATCAGCCGCGCCGCCACAGTGCAGCCCAGAGTAAGGGACTGCCCCGCTAGCGCGCCGCGCGCTCGCCTATCGTTGCTCCCGGCCGGGCAGCTTCGGGAGGCGGCTGTGAGAGTTTCGATCCTCGACGACTATTTCGACACGCTGCGCACGCTTGCGTGCTTCGAGCGGCTGGCGGGCCACGAGGTCACCGTCCACAACGACCACCTGCAGGACGTCGGCGCGCTGGCGGCGCGGCTGCGCGGGTGCGAGGCGCTCGTGCTGATCCGTGAGCGCACGCAGATACGCGCGCCGCTGCTCGAGCAGCTGGACGATCTGCGCCTGATCAGCCAGCGCAGCGTGTATCCGCACATCGACGTCGACGCGTGCACGCGTCTGGGCGTGATCGTCTCATCGAGCCAGCACGCCGACAGCCCGTCCTACGCGACCGCCGAGCTGACGTGGGGGCTGGTGCTGGCCGCGGCGCGCCAGATCCCGGCGCAGATGGCGTCGCTGAAGGCCGGCGGCTGGCAGATCGGCGTCGGGTCAACGCTTCGCCACAAGACGCTCGGCATCTACGGCTATGGGCGGATCGGCCGGGTCGTCGCCGAATACGGCAGGACGTTCGGGATGGTGGTTGAGGTCCTGGCGCGGGAGGGCTCCCGCGCCCAGGCGCGCGCCGACGGCCACCGCGTTGCCGAGCGCAGGGAGGACTTCTTCGCGCAGTGCGACGTGATCTGCCTGCACATGCGCCTGGTCGAGGCGACGCGGGGCATCGTCACCGCGGCAGATCTCGCGCAGATGAAGCCCGACGCGCTGATCGTCAACACCAGCCGCGCCGGGTTGATCGAGCCGGGCGCGCTCGTGGCCGCCCTGCGCCAGGGCAGGCCGGGCATGGCGGCGGTCGACGTCTTCGAACAGGAGCCGCTGCGCGACCCCGCCGACGAGTTGCTCGCGCTGCGCAACGTCGTCGCCACGCCACACATCGGCTACGTGACGCGTGATGAGTACGAGCTGCAGTTCGCCGACATCTTCGACCAGATCAACGCCTACGCGGCCGGCGCTCCGGTCAACGTCGTCAACCCCGAGGTGCTGACGCGCGCCAGGCCGGCTCCCTGAACACGCGCCAGGCAGGCGGCGGTCAGCGCGCCGGGTGGTAGGTGAGGATCAGGGTGCCGGAGTCCAGCGCCCTGGAGTTCGTGAGCCGAAGCGTCGTCGCGTCGGCGCTCGCGGCGAACAGCCGCTTGCCGGCGCCGAGCACGATCGGGAACACCATCAGCCGGTACTCATCGACCAG
>JBEKSK010000047.1:0-20285 GCA_049517155.1 Solirubrobacteraceae bacterium | reverse complement strand
GACATGGTCGGCGCGACGCTGGCCTACGCGATCGGCTACTTCGGGCGCACCGAGCTGCTCCAGCGCCACGGCGCCAAGCTGCACATAACGCCGGAGCGTCTCGACCGCGCCGAGCGCTGGTTCGCGCGCTACGGCAACAAGGCGATCCCGATCTGCCGGATCCTGCCGCTGGTGCGCGCCTACATGTCCTTCCCGGCCGGCGCCGCCGAGGTGCCCTACCCGCGCTTCCTCGCCCTCAGCGCGCTCGGCGGCGTGCCCTGGATCGCCTTCTGGGGCATCCTCGGGCGCGTGATCGGCTCCCATTACCACGACGTGCAAAAGAACCTCCACTACGTCGACATCGCGGCGGTCGTGCTGATCGTCGCCGCGATCGTCTACCTCCTCGTCCGAAGGCGCAGGCGGAAACTCGCGCTCTGAACCGCCGCCACGCTCGCACCCGCGTGTCGCTCTGCGCCGGGCGGTCGCGCTCGGACTGCTCCACGGGCCCGCCGAGCTGGTCCCGATCTCCTCTTCGGCCCACACCACATTGCTGGCCTGGCATCAGGGCTGGGACCTCGAGGCGCTTGATCCGGCGGCGCGCAAGCGCTTCGAGGTCGCCCTGCACGCCGGCACCACCGCGGCGATCCTGCTGCGCCACCGCCGTGAGCTCGCCGCGGGCCTGCGTACCCGCCCTGCCGGCGCGAGCCCGGTCCGGGTCGTGGTGCTCGCCTGCGTGCCCGCGGCGCTGGCCGGCACGCTGCTGCGCGGCCCGATCGAGCGCCGAGCCGGCACGCCGCGCACGATCGCTGCCGCGCTCGCCGGCGGTGCCGTCGCGATGGTCGCAGCCGATCGTCACGCTGAACGCCGCCGCCCCCGGGCCGACGCCGGCACAGCCGACGCCGTGGCGCTCGGCGCCGCCCAGGCGCTCGCGCTGATCCCGGGGGTTTCGCGCAGCGGCGCGACACGCGCCGCCGCCCGCTGGCGCGGCTTCTCCCGCGTCGAGTCCGATGCGCTGTCGGGAGCCGTCGGGCTGCCGATCACGCTCGCTGCGCTCGCGCTGAAGGGCCGCGAGGCCGCGCTGCACAGCGACCGCTCCGAATGGGGCCCCCTCAGTGTGGGCGCGCTCGGCGCCTTCGCATCCACGCTCGCCGCCACCGAGGCCCTGGCGCGAGTCGGGCGCCGTCGCACGCTGCTCCCCTACGCCGTCTACCGCGTTGCCCTGGCTGGGGCGGTCCTCCGCCGCCTGCGACAGAATGACGAACGATGATCGACGCATACGCCGCCGCCGGCGTTGACACGAGCGTGGCCGACCGCGGCGTGCGCGCGCTTGTCGGCGTGCTGCGCACGATCGACATCGGCCGCCCGTCGCGCTCCGCACTCGGCGGCGGCCACTACGCCGCTGTGCTCGAGATCGCTCCCGGCCTCGGCCTCGCGCTATGCACAGACGGCGTCGGCTCGAAGCTGATGCTCGCCGGAGCACTCGGACGGCTCGACACGATCGGGATCGACTGCGTTGCGATGAACGTCAACGACCTCGTCTGCGTCGGCGCCGAGCCGGTCGCGATGCTCGACTACATCGCCGTCGAGGCGGTCGACCCGGCGGCACTGGAGCAGATCGCGATCGGCCTCAAGCGCGGGGCGGAGCTCGCCGGCGTCGAGATCCCCGGCGGCGAGCTGGCGGTTCTGCCCGAGTTGATTCGCGGCCACCCGAGCCCCCACGGCTTCGAGCTCTCCGGTTCCGCCGTCGGCACCGTGGAGCTCGCCCGCCTCGTGACCGGCGAGCACTGCGCCCCGGGGGACGCGCTGATCGGCCTGCCCTCGAGCGGCCTGCACTCCAACGGGTACACGCTCGCGCGGGCGCTCGCCGACGGGCGCCTTTGCGAGCGACCGGCGGCGCTGGCGGGCCGGACGCTCGGCGAGGCGCTGCTCGAGCCGACCGTGATCTACGTCAAGGCGGCGCTGGCCCTGCTGCGCAGCGCGACGCCGGTGCACGGCCTCGCGCACATCACCGGCGACGGGGTCCTGAACCTCAAGCGGCTGCGGCCGGCGGTCGGCTTCGAGATCGACGCGCCGCTGGCGGTCCCGCCTGTTTGCGAATGGCTGTGCGAGGCCGGCTCGATCGACGCCGCCGCGGCCTACCAGGTGTTCAACATGGGGTGTGGCTTCGTCGCGGTCGTCCCCGCCGAGCAGGCGCCCGCGGCCGTGGCCCTGCTGGCGGAGCACCATCCCGGCACGCGCGTGATCGGCCGCGTCACCGACGCGCCCGGGACAGTCACCCTGCCGGGCCTTCGGATCAGTCTCTAGGAGGCCGCTCCGCGGCCCTTGGTCACACCGCGCCGCGACCGGCGCACGCGCCCGCAAGGTCATCAACGCCACCTGCGCCGTGCTCCGCTGCGCCGGAGCGCACAATAGGGGCGATGGGCACCGCGCCGCAGACGATTGTGGGTGGCCGCTACCGGCTCGAGCGCCAGATCGGCACCGGCGCCACAGCGCGGGTCTGGCTCGCCTTCGACTCCGTGCTCGAGCGCCGCGTCGCGATCAAGATGCTGGCCGAGCCGATCGGCGGCGAGACGGCCCACATCGAGCGTTTCCGGCGCGAGGCGCGCGCGGTGGCGCAGCTGGCGCATCCGCACATCGTCGCCGTGCTCGATTCCGGCGAGCACGACGGGATGCCGTTCATCGTGCTCGAGTTCGTCGAGGGCGAGACGCTCAAGGAGCGCATCCGCAGGGTCGGGCGGCTGACGATCACCGAGGCGGTGGCGTTCGCGATCGAGGTCGCCCGGGCGCTCGACGCCGCCCATACGCGCGGCATCGTCCATCGCGACGTCAAACCGCAGAACATCCTGCTCGACCCCGAGGCGGGCGCGAAGATCACCGATTTCGGCATCGCCCGCAGCGGCGACGAGACCGCGTTGACGATCGGCGGGCGGGTGCTCGGCACGACCGACTATGTCTCGCCCGAACAGGCGCTCGGGCACGAGGTGACCGGCCAGTCCGACATCTATTCGCTCGGCATCGTGCTGTATGAGTCGCTGACCGGGGCCGTCCCGTTCAGCGCGCCCAGCCACGTCGCGGTCGCGACGATGCACGTGCGCGAGGAGATCCCCGACCTGCAGCAACGCCGCCCGCAGGTCTCCGCCGCCCTCGCGGCCGTCGTCGACCGAGCCACCGCCAAGCACCTGACCCGCCGCTACGCGGGCGCGCGCGAGCTGATCGCCGACCTCGAGGAGGTGCTGGCGCTCGAGGCCGCGCGAACCGCGAGCATCCCGGGGAAGGAGGCGACGATCGTGCTGCGCACCCTGCCGGGGCGCGCGACACGCCGGCTGCCTTTGCGGGTCCGCCATCCCGCGGCATTGGCCCTCGCGGCGGCGCTGACGATCGTCGCGGCGGGCGTTCTCGCCTGGTTCCTGCTATCGCGCACCCACGCCGGGACGCCGCTGCCGGTCAATCTGCCGAAGACCCCGGGCGAGACGCCGGTCCGCCTCGCCCAGACCGCTGCCGTCTCCTACAACCCGTTCGGCACGGGGCCCGAGCACCCTGACACGGTCGGCAACGCGATCGATGGAAACCCCGCGACCTCGTGGCGGACATCGAGCTACGCCGGCGGCACGCTGCTCGAGTCGGGCGTCGGCTTCTACGTCGACGCCGCCCCCGGCGCCGCTGTCAACGAGGTGGTGCTCGAATCGCCGACGCCCGGCTTTCACCTGCAGATCTGGGGCAGCGATTACGTCCCGGCCTACAACGCCCACTCGGCGCCCCAGCAGGGGATCACGCCCGCGCAGCTCGGCTGGACCCTGCTCGCGCAGGCGCTGGCGGCCAAGCCGACCACCACGATCACGCTGCACGACGTCCGCAGCCGCCGGTTCTATCTGCTCTGGATCACCGACCTCGGGCCGGATCCCAGCCACGCGTCGAAGTATGTGGCGGTGGCCGAGTTCACGCTGCTTGAGCACTGAGTCCGCTGGGCGGCGCCTCAGGAGAGGTAGCGGCGATCGCGCGCGTGGCGCTCGAGCGCGACCGCGCACAGCTCCTCGATCAGGCGCGGGTAGGCGAGCCCGCCGGCCGCCCACAGCTTCGCGTAGACGCTGGTCGCGGTGAAGCCGGGCATCGTGTTCAGCTCGTTCAGCAGCACGCGCTCGCCCTCGACGAAGAAGTCCGCGCGCGCGAGGCCGCTGCAGTCGGCGCGGCGAAACGCCTCCGTCGCGATCCGCGCGACCTCCGCCGTGGCCGCCTCGCCGATCCGCGCCGGCACGACGAGCGTCATCCCGCCCTGCTCGTACTTCGCGGCGTAGTCGTAGAACTCCGAGCGCAGCACGATCTCGCCGGGTGGCGAGACTCGCGGATCGAGGTCGCCCAGCACGGAGCACTCCACCTCAACGCCGCCGGAGGCGGCCTCAATGATGACGAGTGCGTCATGCGCGAACGCCGTGTCGAGCGCCGCCGCAAGCTCGCCGCCGGCGCGGACCTTGACGATGCCGACCGAGGAGCCCAGATGCGCCGGCTTGACGAACACCGGCAGGCCCAGCGCGGCGAGCTCGCCGAGCACGGCGTCGCGCTGCGCGAGCCAGCGCGTGTGATGCAGTCCGCGGTGCTCCACCTGAGGCAGCCCGGCGGCGCCCATCAGCGCCTTGAAGCGGACCTTGTCCATGCACAGCGCCGAGGAGGCGACGCCGCTGCCGACGTAGGGAACATCGAGACACTCGAGCAGCCCCTGGACGACACCGTCCTCCCCGTAGGGGCCGTGCAGCGCCGGAAAGACGACGTCGGCGCCGAGCAGCCCGCCGGCCGGCCGCAGCGTCAGCTCACGACCGTCGAGCAGCCAGCGGCCGTCGCGCGCGATCTCAACCGCGACCGCCTCGTGGCCGCCGGCGAGCAGGCCGTCGCGCACCGCAGCCGCCGAGGCCAGCGAGACCGCGTGCTCGGACGAGCGGCCGCCACCCAGAACTGCGACCCGCATCAGGACGTCGCGCCGGTGCCGCCCGGACCCGTCGGTCCGGTGGGGCCCGTGCTCGGCGCGACATAGGCCTCGACGCGGATGATCACCGTCGTCCCGGGCGCCACCGAGTTGCCCCGCGGCGGGGACTGCGACAGGACCTCGTTGTTGTACTGCGGGTTGGTGGCGCGCTGCTCCATCACCACCTTCGGCACGAGCCCGAGTTCGCCGAGCCGCGCGCTGGCCGCATACGCCGTGTCACCGACGAGATTGGGCACGCTCACGTTCGGTGGCGCCTTCGCGATCGTCAGCGTCACGGTCGAGCCCTGCGGCGCCTTGCCGGCCGACGGCGTCTGCGAGAGCACCGTCCCGGGCGCCGAGGAAGAGACCATCTTGACCGCCGGTGCGACGACGAATTTGTCCTGCTCGAGCAGCAGCTTCGCGTCGCTGAAGGACTCATCGACGACGTCGGGGACGACGACCGACGGTGGCCCGCTTGACACGGTGACCACCACGAACGATCCGTGCGGGCCGGTCGCGCCGCCGACCGGCGAGGTCGAGATCACGGTGTTCTTGGCCACCGTCAGCGACGGCTGCTTGACGGCCGTGACCTTGAAGCCGGCCGCCTGCAGTTGCTGGCGCGCGAGTGCCGTGCTCAGATTGACGACGCTCGGCACCTGCCGGCTCCCCGGCGCGGCGGGGCCCGTCGAGACCGTCAGCGTGATGATCGAGCCCTTCGGGTCGTGCGTGCCGGGGCCGGGTGTCTGGAGCGTCACCGTGCCACTCGGCTGCTTCGACGGCGCGAACAGGTACGCCGGCGTCAGGCCGATGCCCTGCAGCTCGGCCTGGGCACCGGCTTTGGACTCGCCCACGAGGTAGGGCACGTTGACCTTCGCGGCCGTTGCCGCGTGCTTGTGCACGAGCGCGTAGATCAGTGCCGCGATCACCGCCGCCGCGACCAGCGTTCCGAGCAGCGCCCACGGCCAGACCGAGCTGCGCCGGGCGCCCGGTGGCAGCATGATCGCCCCCGGCGGGATGATCCCCGTCGTGTTGGGATCCCAGTAGGCGGGAGCCGTTCCGTAGGCGCCGGTCGCCGGGCCGAGCGGGCCGATCGCCTGTGTCGTGTAGGTGGCCGGATGCTGGTACACGGTCGTCGGCATCACAACCGGCGCGACCGGGGCGAGCGCCGCGGTGTGCGAGCCGTCGGCGGCGCGCAGCCGCTCACGCTCCTGCTCGAGCGCCGTCAGAAACTCGTCGGCGTCGGCGAAACGCCGGTCGGGGCTCTTCTCGAGCGCGCGCATCACGATCGCGTCAAGGCTCGCCGAGATCGTCGGGACGAACGAGCTCGGCGGGCGCGGGGGCTCCGAAAGATGGCGCAGCGCGATCGCGACGACCGAATCCCCTTCGAACGGCACCGTCCCGGTCAGCAGCTCATACAGCATGATCCCGATCGCGTAGAGGTCGCTGCGCGGGCTGACGGTCTGGCCCTGCGCCTGCTCCGGCGAGAGGTAGCGTGCGGTCCCCATGATCGAGCCGGTCTGCGTTATCTCCGAGGCGCCGGCCCGGGCGATGCCGAAATCGGTGACCTTGACGCGGCCCTCGTCGTCGATGATCACGTTGTGCGGCTTGAGGTCGCGGTGCACGACCCCGCGGCGGTGGGCGAAGCGCGCCGCGCGCAGGACCTGCTCGGTGATCTCGATCGCGCGCTCGGGCGTCAGCGGCGCCTCCTCGCGCACGATCGAGTCAAGCGAGCGTCCGTCGAGGTACTCCATCGCGATGTAGTAGGTGCCGCCCCATTCGCCGCGGTCGTAGACGCTGACGATGTTCGCGTGCGACAGCGACGCGGCGCTCGAGGCCTCGCGCCGGAAGCGCTCGACGAACTCCTCGTCCTGGGCGAAGCGCTCGTGCAGCAGCTTGACCGCGACGCGGCGGCCGAGCTGGGCGTCCTCGGCGCAGTAGACCTCGGCCATCCCGCCCGAGCCGACCCGCGAGATCACGCGGTAGCGATCGTCGATCATCGTGCCGGCGGCGACCTGGAGCGTCATCCGCTGCTCCCGATCCCGAGCGCCTCGAGGACCTCCTTGGCGACCGGCGCGGCGATCGTGCCGCCGAAGCCGTTCTGCTTCTCCATCGTCACCGCGATCGCGATCTTGGGGTGATCGGCCGGCGCGTAGGCGATGAACCACACCTGGCTGAGCGCGCACGCCGGGACCGCCGGGTCGGTGCAGTCCTGGGCGGTGCCCGTCTTGCCCGCGACCGTGACGCCGGGCAGCGCCGCCGCGGTGCCGGTGCCGCCGTCGTTGACGACGTTGTCCATCATCAGCCCGACCTGCTGGGCCGTCGAGGGCTTCATCACGGTGCTGTATAGCCGAGGTGCGATTGTCTGGACAGTCTGACCGTCGGGGTTGACGATCGCCTGCGTGAGGTGGGGGACCATCAGGCGGCCGTCGTTGGCGACCGCCGCAGCGACCATCACCATCTGCAGCGGCGTGACCTCGAGGCCGCCCTCGCCGATCCCCACGCGCCCGAGGTCCGCACCGCCGGTGACCGGGAGGTAGCCGGCCCGGCCCGGGAAGACGACGCCGCTCTCGGCCACCTCGCCGGCGGGCAGGTCGATCGGCGGCTTGCTGTAGAAGCCGAGCCGCTCCATGTAGGTCTGCAGCGTCGGCGCGCCGACGCCCAGCGCGACCTGGGCCCAGACGGTGTTGATCGACTGCGTGAGCGCCGTGCTCAGCGTCACCTCGCCGTAGCTCGTGCCGCTGTCGTTGGCCAGCGGCTGGCCGGAGACGACGATCGGCGACTTTCCGCTCAGCACCGAGTTCGGCGTGTACTTCCCGGTGTCGATCGCGGCGATCGCGGTGACGACCTTGAACGTGGATCCGGGGGCGTATTGGGCAGCGGTCACGCGGTTGACTTCCGGGCTGCCCGGCTGCTTCGCGATGCCGGCGAGCCCGGCCGCCGTCTTGACAGCGTTCGGGTTGTAGGTCGGGTCGTCGGCGAAGACCCTGATCGCGCCGGTGCTCGGGACGATCGCGACGACCGCTCCGGGACGGCCCGCCAGTGCGGCGTAGGCGACCTGCTGGGCGTGCTCGTCGAGCGTGCTCACGACCTCGTCGCCGCTGGTTCGCTTGCCCTCGAGCTGGTCGAGGATCGAGCTCTGCTGCGGCGGTGAGCCGGCGAGCACGCCGTTGCGATCGGCCTCCAGGCCGGCGCGCCCGTTGTAGGGGTCGTAGTAGCCGATCGGCGCCGCGAACAGCGCGCCGAAGGGATAGGTGCGTTCGTAGACGCCGTCGGACATGCGTACCGACTCCGCCAGCACCGTCGTCTGGTCGGCGGCGACGATCTCGCCGCGCTGCACGTACTGGGCCTCGAGGCCAGGTCGCTTGTTGTCGGTGTTCGCCTTCAGCGCGCTGGCGTCAAAGATCGTCCAGCGCGAGGTGAACGCGACGAGCAGCGCGAACATCACCAGCACGACGGTGAACAGGCGGGCGATCGGCTGGTTCACTCGCCGGCGATCCGATCGAGCTCGAGCTGGCCGACCAGCTTTGTTGCCGCGTCCTGCGAGCGCAGCTGGTTGTTGAACAGCCGCCCGCGCTCCAGCGGGCTCAGCTCAGCCGCGGTGACACCGGAGACGAAGAACTGCGTGTACAGCCGCACCCCAGCCGGAAGCGTGTACGGGAGGCCGTTGTAAACGGTGACCTGGCCGTAGGCGTTCGTGCCGACGAAGTAGACGGCCTGCGCGGCGAGCACCGCGCCGAGCGCGGCAACCCCCACCACGCAGAGCACGACGGCGCTGAGCGCCGCCCGGCGCCGCAGCCGCCGCTGGCGGCGGGCCGTGGGGGTCCGCGGCATGCGGGGGGCGCGACGGTGGACGCGCGATCGCGCCGGCGGCCCCTCGAACGGGGCGCTCGGCGCGCTCGCCGGGGCGGCGGCGATCGCCGCCTCGGCGGTCTGCGCCGCGCCTGCTTGCTCGGCCGGCGCGCCGTCGCTGGGCGGGTCGGGCGGACTCGCCAGCTCGACCGTCGGCGACGCATTCACCGGCTCCGCGTCTTCGCCCGGGTCATCTGCGGCGCCTTCGACGTCTTCGAGCCGGAACAGCACGACGGTGACGTTGTCGCGCCCGCCGGCATCCAGCGCGGCGGCAACCAGGCGGTCTGCGGCCGCCGTGATGTCGTCCGCCTCGCGCATGATCTCGGCGACGGCGGACTCGGAAACCATCGAGGTCAGCCCGTCGCTGCAGATCAGATAGACGTCTCCGGCGGCAGCGGTCAGCGTCACGGTGTCGACCTCGACGTCGGGCTCGGGGCCGAGCGCACGCGTGATGATCGAGCGCTGCGGATGCTCCTCGGCCTCCTCCTCGGTGAGGCGGCCCTGGCGAAGCAGCTCCTCGACGAGTGAGTGGTCCTCCGTGATGCGCGCAAGCTCGCCGTCGCGCAGCAGGTAGGCACGGCTGTCGCCGACGTGTGCGAACGAGACCTCGCCGGCGCCGACGTAGGCGGCGGTGAGCGTCGTGCCCATGCCGGCGCGTCGCGCGTCGCGCTCGGACAGGGCGTGAATCTCGGCGTTTGCCTCCTGCACCGCCCGCGCCAGGCGCTCCTGCGCGCTGTCGCCATCCTCGCCCGGGAGGCCGGCAGAGAAATGCATGATCGCGAGCTGCGAAGCGACCTCGCCCGCCTGGGCCCCGCCCATGCCGTCGGCGATCACGAACACCGGCGCCCGCGCCAGGTGCGCGTCCTCGTTGGTCGAGCGCTGGTGGCCGGTGTCGGTGCGCGCGACGTGCTCGGCGACGCGGATCATCACGCCTCCTCGTAGCTGAATTCGCTGTCGCCGATGCGCACGCGGTCACCGCTGTGCAGCGGCGCCGGCCCCGCCAGCAGCTCCTCGTTGAGATAGGTGCCGTTCGTCGATCCGAGATCCTCCAGCACCACGACCCCGGCCTGGAGGATCAGCTGCGCGTGGCGCGAGGAGGCAAACGGGTCGTCCAGGCGGATCTCCGCTTCATCCCCGCGGCCGAGCACCGCGCCGTCGCCGATGTCATAGATCATTCCCGGCGAGTGCCCCGGCGCGCGCTCCACGACCAGTCGCGCCTCCCGCGCCACGCGCGGAGCCGAGCTGGCAGCATGAAAGCCCGTCGAGGCCTCGGAAGCCGCGAGCGGTCGTGCCGCGCGCAGGTCACGCGAGGCGCTGCGGGCGACCCACAGCAGGAACAGGTAGAGCACGACCAGGAAGCCGAACTTCAGCGCGACCGAGACCGGCGCGAGGTTGGTCATCGCCGCCCCCGTCCCCGGCTCTCAGCGAACCTCGAAGATCAGCTCGACGGCGCCAAGCTCGATCACATCGCCGTCCGCGAGCCGGGTCGGCACACCGACCGGCCGGCCGTTGAGTCTCACGCCGTTGGTCCAATCCAGATCGATCAGCGTCCAGCCGTCGCGGTCGGGCGCGATCTGCGCGTGACGGCGCGAGACCTCGTGTGCCGCGATCACGATGTCGGCGTCGCTGCTTCGCCCGATCACCGACCCGCCGGGGCCAACCGAGACCCGCCGGCCGCCGACGTCGACGTAGGCCCGCGGCAGGATCTCGACCGGCACGGGCTCGGCGATCGCCGCTCCCGCAGCGGGCCGGCGCGCCACCGGCGCGGCCGGCGAGTTGACGAGCTTCGCCTCGATCCCGCATTCCCCGAGCGACAGGCGCTCGTCGGTGCGCAGGTGGATCTGCGGGCGCGAGGGCAGCGCGAGCCGCTCCGCGCGAGCGTGCTCGAGCAGGTGCGTCGCGAGCTCCTCGATCAGGCTCTCCTCGATCGCGGCGAAGTGGCGCCGGTCGCCCGGCGAAAGCCAGACCACATACTCGTTGGGCACGAGCGTGCTCGCGAGCGAGCTCTGGCGCTGTTGGTCCATCTCGCGCACCAGCCGGCGCGCCAGCTCGACCGGCGTGATCTCACTGCGAAAGGCGCGGCCGAAGGCGCCCTCGACGAGGTCCGCAATCTTTGTTTCGAGGGTGCGTAGAACACTCATCTTGGGCGGCCAACCGCGCGCGGCGCTCGCGGGCCCTCGCCATGCTACGCGACGGTAGGCGATTAGTGGGGGTGAGCGCGAAGGTTGGCGGTGGCGAACGCGAGCGCGGCCGCCAGCGCGCCGATCGCCAGCGGCGAGCTTGGGCGAGGCAGCCCGAGCCGAGCCGCGAGCAACGTGGCTGCGGCGACGAGCAGCCCGGCCCAGGCAACCGCGCCGAGCGCCCGCAGCTGCCGCCGCGAGCCGCGCACCAGCCACGGCAGCAAAACCGCTGCGAGCGCCCAGAGCGCCGCCATCGCCAGCCGGCCGTTCGAGCACAGCGGGACGAGCGCATGCTGGAAGGCGGCACTCAGCGACCCCTGCCAGGAGGCGCGCGGGGCGACTGCCGCCGGCGCACCGAACGCCAGCCGCCGGCCGCTCAGCGCCTCGGCGATCGCGAGCCACCAGTAGGAGAGGGCGGCCAGGGCGGCGCGGGCGGGCGCGCGGCCACCGAGTCGCCCGGCGAGCACGGGTGAGCAGGTGGCAACGCCGAGTACGCCGAGGATCGGGCCGAGCGCCGGCGCCGACCACAGCCACGGCCGCGACGCCAGCAGAAGCGCCACCGGTGCGAGCGCGGCGCAGAGCAGCAGCGCCGTCCCAGGATCTCCGTTCACGCCAAGCCAGGCGAGCGCGGCGAGCCCGACAAGCAGCCAGCCGACGGCGGCCGACAGCGCCACCAGCGCAGCGGCGCCGGCGCCGGCGAAGGTCACACTCGCCAGGCTGTGGACACCGAGCAGCTCGTTCAGCGTGAGCGCGGTGACGGTGCCGGCGCCGGTGGCGCCGAGCAGCGCCCGCCCGCACGCACTGAGCGCGATCCGCGAGCGTGGTGTGAGCGCGGGGTCCGGCGCTCCGCGCCGCTTGTGCAGGCGGCCGCGGCGCGAGCTTCCCTGCTCGAGCGCGCCATCGAGGGCGCCTCGCAGCTGGGCCAGCGTGCCGCGGCTCGCGACGTCGGGCGCGAGCGCGCGATCGATCGCGTTGCACAGGTCCGCCGGGAGGTCGCTCCGGACGGCCGCGAGCGGCGCGACTGCCGCGCCGAGCCGCAGCGCCGTCGCCGCCACGGTCTCACCGCGCAGCGGGTTGGCGCCCGCGAAACCCTCGTACAACGTCAGCGCGAGCGAGTACAGATCGGCGCGCGGCCCGGCGGCCCGGCCCTGCGCCTGCTCGGGCGCCATGTACTCGAAGGTGCCGATCACATCGCCGGTGTTGGTCAGCGGATTCTCCCCGGCCAGCCTGGCGATCCCGAAGTCCGTCAGCTTCGCCGCCGGCCCGCCCGCCGCGGGCCGCGCCGGGACGATCACGTTCTGCGGCTTCACGTCGCGATGCACGACGCCACGCTCGTGCGCGTGCTCGAGCGCATCGGCGAGCACGGCGCCGATCGCGAGCAGCTCGCGATCGCCGACGCCGCCGGCCCGGTAGAGCTTGGCCAGCGAGCTGCCCTCGACGAGCTCGGAGACGAGGTAGTGGGCGCCGGCGTCGTCGCCGGTCTCGTACAGGCTCACGATCGCCGGGTGGTCAAGCCGCGCAGCCGCGCGGCCTTCACGCTCGATCCGCGCGCGCTCCAGCGGCTCGTCGCCGTGGCGAGGCACGCGCTTGACAGCGACGCGTTCTCGCCGCTGCCGCGTGAGGTAAGAAGCAAGACGTAAACGTCCCGCAAGGAACCTATTTTGTCGTTCTTCGACGAGGGTGACGAGCCCCGCACCGCAGTCCGATCGCCCAAGCCTCCTCCCCGGCGGCCGGCTGCTCGCACGCGCCGCACAGGACCCGCCGACGATCGCACGCTGCTCCTGCGCCGCGCCGGTGCCGGCGCGATCGCGCTGGTGCTCGTGATCGCGATCGTCCTGATCGTCAGGGCGATCCTCAACCACCAGGCGCTGGCGGGGCTGAAGAACTACAACGCCGAGGTCACCGGGATCGTTCAGAACGAGCAGAGCAGTGTGCGCACTCCCTTCTTCCTGGCGCTCGACGGCGCCGGCGGATCGTCGAATCCGACGGAGGTACCGACGACCCTGCAGGGCTACGTCAGCATCGAGGCCGGCTACTACCACCAGGCGGAGGGCTGGAGCGTCCCCTCCCAGATGGTCGGCGCGCAGACGTATTTCGTCGAGGCGCTCGGCCTGCGCTACGAGGCGCTGCAGGGGATCGAGACGCAACTGCCGACGGCACTGGGCACCGGTTCCGGTCAGGAGCGCGCGATCAAGCTGGTCGCGGGCGACATGGAGCGGCTGCTTGCCGCCGACGTGATGTACGCCGATCGCGTGAAGCCGCTGATCGCGCAGGCGCTCGCGGGCGCGGGCATCACCGGCGAGACCACCCCCGACAGCGCGTTCCTGCCCGATGTGGGGTGGCTGCTGCCGACCAACGTGGCGCAGCGCATCCTCGGCTTCGTCCCAACCTCGCTCGGCGGCGCTCCGGCCAGCGGCTCGCCGGGCCACGAGCTGCTGCCCCCGCCGCAGGGGGTTTCGGTGCAGTCGTCAAGCGGCACGACCACCGCGCTTTCGACCGCGACCGCGAACAGCTTTGCCTACACGCCCGCCGGCATCACCTTCGTGCTCGACGTGCTGAACTCCGGGACGCTCGTCGAACACGCCGTGCAGACGAAGATCTACTTCTACAAGGCCGGCCTGAACACGAGCTGCCTGACGAAGACAGCCCAGATCAAGGAGACCGTCCCGGGCCAGACCTACCTCTCACCGATCGTGATCACGCCGGCGACCTGCCCCGACCCTGGTGCGTTCTTGAACGAGCCGCTGCGGATGACAGCCGAGGTCGTGCCGCTGCCCGGCGAGACCGACAAGGCGAACAACGTCCAGACCTTCACCGTCGAGTTCACGAGCTGACACCGGGCGCTCGGCGGGCGCTGCGGCCTGCGCGGGCCTGCCGGGACGCCGGCGGGCGAGCCAGCAGCTAGCGTTCCGGCCGTGACGCTCGCCGCCCAGGTCTCAACCGCCGAGCTGATCGCGATCGTCGCGGCGGGCCTCGCGGCCGTCGCGCTGGTCACAGCGGCCGCCCTGGCGATCGTTCTGCGCAGGTTGCGCACCGGCCAGCGACGGGTGCTCGGCGAGCACGGCGAGCGCGATCTGATCGCCTACGGCGTGGAGCTCCAGCAGGCCTTCGCGGTGCTGCGCGACTATGTGGAGGACGTCGGGCGGCGCCTCGACACGCGCCTGGGGACCGCCGAGCGCCGCCTCGACGGCGCGATCACCCACCACGCGCTGATCCGCTACGACGCCTACAACGAGATGTCCGGCCACCAGTCACTGTCGATCGCCCTGCTTGACTCCAACCGCTCGGGCATCGTGCTCTCCTCGATCCACCACCGCGACAGTGCTCGCCTGTACGCCAAGCAGGTGACCGCGGGCGAGCCAGAGCTCACGCTCTCGCCAGAAGAGGAAGAGGCCCTGCGCGCCGCGCTCGGAGCGGAGCAGTAGGTGCGTCGCGAGGGGAATCGCTAGCGTGCAAGTCGGCTACCTGGGTCCCGAGGGCACCTACAGCCACCAGGCCCTGCTCGAAGCGCAGCTGTCCGACGGCGACGCCGTGGCCGTCGGCCTGCCGACTCTCTACGACACCGTGATGGCCGTCCACGACGGTGTCGTCGACGCCGCACTCGTGCCGATCGAGAATTCGCTCGAGGGGTCGGTGGACGTCATCCTCGACACGCTCGCGGGCGACGGCGACGACGTCGCGATCGTCGGCGAAACCGTCTCCGAGATCCGCAACTGCCTGATCGCCGCCCGGCCGATCGATCTCGCGGCGATCGAGTCGGTCTACTCCCACCCGCAGCCGATTGCGCAGTGCGCCCAGTTCCTGCGCACCCGCCTGAGTGCCGCGAAGGTGATCTCAACGAGCTCCACGGCCGACGCCGTGCGCAGCGTCACGGCCGACCCGGCGGCGCCGTACGCGGCGCTCGGAAACCGCCTCGCAGCCTCGCTCTACGGCGGCACGATCCTGCTCGAGGACGTCGACGATCAGGCCGGCAACCAGACGCGCTTCGTCTGGTTGGCGCCCCGCGCGCAGCGCGAGGCGGTGCGCGCGGTGGTCGGTGGCGCGGGTGAGGCGAAGACCTCGATCGTCTTCTGGGGCGCCGGTGACGGGTCGCCCGGCTGGCTGGTGAGCTGCCTCGCCGAACTGTCTCAGCGCGGCGTCAGCCTGACGCGGATCGAGTCGCGGCCGCGGCGGATCGGCCTCGGCCACTACATGTTCTTCGCCGATTTCGAGGGGGCGAGCGAGGAGGAGGCGGTGGCCGCGGCGGTGGAGGGACTTCGCGGCCGCTGCCAGGAGGTCCGCGTGCTCGGCTCATACCGGCGCAGCTGACGCTCGCGCGCCGCCGCGCACCACCCGCGCACCACCCGCGCACCGCCGCGAGGCGCGCCATGCACGCGCGATGCACGCGACCCCGACGGTTGCGCCAGCGCGGCCGCTAGACTCGCGCCTGCGAGATGGGAACAGCGGTAATCCCACCACCTGCGGGGTCCGCGTCGCCAGGCGAGCACCGGCGACGCGGGCTTGACGGTGGCCGGGTGCTCGTTCTGAACGCGACCTTCGAACCGATCAACGTCTGCACGGTGCGCCGCGCGATCGTGCTGTTGCTGAAGGCCCGCGCCGAGGTGCTCGAACAGGGCGCGGTCACCCTGCACTCCGAGCGCGCAGCGTTCGCGCGACCGTTCGTGATCCGCCTGACCAGCTACGTGCGCGTGCCGCGCGACGCGCACCGGCGCAAGATCACGCGGCGGGCCGTGTTCGCCCGCGACGAGTGGACCTGCCAGTACTGCGGCGCGCGCTCAAACCTGACGGTGGATCACGTGATCCCGCGCTCCAAGGGCGGCCCGTCGAGCTGGGACAACATCGTCGCCTCATGCGCGCCGTGCAACCGCCGCAAGGGCGACCGCACGCCCGCCCAGGCGAACATGCACCCCTATCGTGCCCCGCGCCAGCCGCGCGCCGAGATCTTCATCCACGTCTCGAGCCCGACGATTCCGCAGGCCTGGCGCGCGTACCTGCCCGCGCTCGCGTAGCTCCGGCGCTTGCGCGCGGCGGCTCGAAACGACGAGAGGCACCCCGGTTGGAGTGCCTCTCGCGTTACGGCGTGTGCTGGACAGAGCCGCACAGGCTCGCTGCCAGGCTCGTCACGAAGACCGAGCTCCGGCGTGCCGGGGGGACGAGGTCCGGCGGCCTGTACGACGGTGGTCCGGGTTGGATTCCGCTAAGCGGGTCCAGCCAACTGTTCCGACCTAGCGGCCGGCCACCTCCAGAGTCCCGCAAGTACTGTCAGCCAATTGAGGACCACCTCCTTTCTCTGGTGCCAGCAGAGTAGCGAACCCGGACGACGGTGGCTACTCACCAGGCGGATCAGCGGACAAATCTTCGCTGCGAGCCTCGTTCGCGAGCGCATCCGCCTCAGCCACCTCAGGCGCAGCCGCCGCCTCAGGCGCTTCGGTTTCGGGCGCCGCCGCCGTGCCCGATGCGGCAGCGGCCGCGGCCGCGTCGACGTCCGCCTCGGACTCGGCGACCAGCGCGACGGCGCTGACCGTGTCGTCGTCCTTGAGGTTCATCAGGCGCACCCCCTGCGACGCCCGGCCGTAGCGGTTGATGCCACGCACCGGCGTGCGCTGGACCATGCCGCCGGCGCTGATGAAGACGAGCTCCTCGTGTTCGCGAACGACCAGGGCGCCGGCGAGCGCGCCCTTGTTCTCGGTCAGCGTGATCGTCTTTACGCCCATCGTGCCGCGGCCCTTGCGCGGATAGTCGCTGAGCGCGGTGCGCTTGCCATAGCCGTTCTCGGTCAGCACGAGCAGCTCCTGGTCGTCGCTCGCAACGTCCATCGCGAGCACGCGGTTGCCCGGCTTGGAGACGTTCATCCCCTTCATGCCCGAGGTGTCGCGGCCCATCGCGCGGATCTGGGATTCGTGGAAGCGCGCGGCCTGGCCGGAGCGCGAGACGACGAGGATGTCGTCGTCTCCGCTCGTGCGGCGCACCGCCACGAGCTCGTCGTCGTCGCGGATGTGAATCGCGATGATGCCGTCGGCGTTGATCGGCGTGTTGTAGGCGCCGAACTCGGTCTTCTTGACGATTCCCCCGCGCGTGGCGAAGACCAGGTAGCGCCCTTCCGTGTAGTCGCGGGTCGAGAGCACCGACTGCACGCGCTCGCCTTCTCGCAGCGGCAGGATGTTGACGAGCGCCCGCCCCTTGGACGTGCGCGAGGCCTCCGGCAGCTCATAGACCTTCGAGCGGTAGACCTTGCCGCGGTTGGTGAAGAACAGCAGGTAGTCGTGCGTCGAGCAGATGAAGAGGTGCTCGATGAAGTCGCCGTCCTTCATGTCCATCCCGCTGACGCCGCGGCCACCGCGGTGCTGCTGGCGGTAGGTGTCGAGCGGCAGCGACTTGATGTAGCCGCTGCGCGTGATCGCGATCACCATCTGCTGGTCGGCGATCAGGTCCTCGATGTCGATCTCGCCCTCGACGGCGGAGATCTCGGTTCGCCGCTCGTCGCCGAAGCGCTCGCGGATCTCGAGCAGCTCCTCCCTGATCAGCGCGAGCACGCGCAGCTCGTCGCCGAGGATCGCGCGCAGCTCGCCGATCCGCTCGAGCATGTCGGCGTGCTCCTGCTTGATCTGGTCTGACTCGAGTGCCGTCAGCTGCGACAGACGCAGATCGAGAATCGCCTGGGCCTGGATCAGCGACAGCTCGAAGCGCTCGATCAGCAGCGAGCGCGCGGTCTCGCGGTCCGGCGAGGCGCGGATCAGCTCGATCACGGCGTCGAGGTGCTCGAGCGCCGTCAGCAGGCCTTCGAGGATGTGGGCGCGCGCCTCGCGCTGCGCCAGCTCGTGCTTGGTGCGGCGCACGATCACCTCGCGCTGGTGCTCGACATAGTGGTGGATCACCTGGCGCAGCGAGAGCGTCCGCGGCACCCCGTCGACGAGCGCGACCATGTTGACGCCGAAGGTGGTCTGCATCGGCGTGTGCTTGAACAGCTTGTTCAGCACGACCTTCGGCAGCGCGTCGCGCTTGAGCTCGATCACCAGGCGCATGCCGCGCTTGTCGGACTCGTCGCGCAGGTCTGAGATCTCCGAGATCTTCTTGTCCTCGACGAGCTCCTTGATCTTCACCATCAGCCCGTTGTCGCCGCCCTTTTTCACCTGGTAGGGCAGCTCCGTGACGACGATCGCCTCCTTGCCGTGGGTCAGCGGCTCGGTGTGCGCACGCGCCTGTACCCGGACACGTCCACGGCCGGTCTCATACGCCTCGCGAATGCCGCTGCGGCCGAGGATGATCCCCCCGGTCGGGAAGTCCGGGCCGCGGACGTGTTCCATCAATTCCTCACCGGTGATCGACGGGTTCTCCAAAAATGCGACGGTCGCGTCGATCACTTCACGCAGGTTGTGCGGCGGGATGTTGGTCGCCATGCCGACGGCGATCCCCGAGGAGCCGTTGACGAGCAGGTTCGGGAAGCGCGCGGGCATCACCAGCGGCTCCTGGTGCTGACCGTCGTAGTTGGGCCCGAAGTCGACGGTGTCCATGTCGAGGTCGCGCAGCATCTCCGTCGCGAGACGGTCGAGCTTGGCCTCGGTGTAGCGCATCGCCGCCGGCGGGTCGTCGTCGACGGAGCCGAAATTGCCCTGGCCGTCGACGAGCGTGTAGCGCATCGAGAAGTCCTGGGCCATGCGCACCAGCGTGTCGTAGATGGCACTGTCGCCGTGCGGGTGGTACTTGCCCATCACCTCGCCGACGATCCGCGAGCACTTCGCGCGGGGCCGGGTCGGTCCGAGCCCGAGCTCGCTCATCCCGTAGAGCACGCGGCGATGCACCGGCTTGAGGCCGTCGCGCACGTCGGGCAGGGCGCGCGAGACGATCACCGACATCGCGTAGTCCAGGAACGCGGTGCGCATCTCGTCCTCGAGCGCGCGCGGCTCGATGTTGCCGCCGGACAGCACCTCACCGGCCATCGTCTCTCACCTCCCCTGCACGTCCGCGTGCCCGCTCGCCGGCGTCGCGCTCAGACATCGAGGTTGGCGACGGCGCGGGCATTCGATTCGATGAAGTCGCGGCGCGGCTCGACCTGGTCGCCCATCAGCATCGAGAAGACGCGGTCGGCCTCGACGGCGTCGTTGATGTTGACCTGGGCCAGCGTCCGGTGGCTGGGATCCATCGTCGTCTCGGCGAGCTGCGCGGCGTCCATCTCGCCGAGCCCCTTGAAGCGCGTGACCGGGACGTTCTTCTGCGAGATCGAGAGGACCGCTGCGCGCAGCTCGTCGAACGTCAGCGCGACCTCGTGCGTGTCGCCGAGGTGCACCTCGAACGGCGGCTGGCCCGCGAATTCGGTCAGGCGCCGGTGCGCGGCGACGAGCCCGCGGTAGTCGGAGGAGTCAAACAGCGCGCGCCGCAGATGCTGCGTGCGAGTGAAGCCCGTGCGCAGCTCGGTCACGCGGACCAGCAGATCGTCGTCCTCCTCGCTGACCAGCACCGCGGTGTGGGCCGAGCCGCCATTGGTCGTCTTGGCGAGCAGCGCAACGACGTCGGCGGCGGTCTCGGCGCCGGCGTCGAGGATCGCCGCCTGCGCGACGAAGCGGACGACGTCGGCACCGTGGACCGAGCGCAGCGAGGTCGACAGCCGTTCGTACTGGCGCACGTCGCGCACGAGCTTCTGCCAGCGTGCCTCCGTCAGCTTCAGCGCGTTGCCGTTGTGGTCTGTGATCTCGAAGTTCTCGAGCTTGTCGTAGACCAGGATCTCCTCCAGCTCGGACTCCCGCTCGATGTAGCGCTCGCGGCGGCCCTGCTTGATCTTGTAGAGCGGCGGCTTGGCGATGTAGACGTAGCCGGCCTCGATCAGCTCCTGCATCTCGCGGAACAACAGCGTCAGGATCAGCGTGCGGATGTGCGCCCCGTCGACGTCGGCGTCGCACATCAGGATGATCTTGTGGTAGCGCGCGTTCTCGAGGTTGAACTCCTCGCGCACGCCGGTCCCGATCGCGGTGATCAGCGCCTGGATCTCGGTGTTCGCGAGCACCTTGTCGATCCGGCTCTTCTCGACGTTGAGGATCTTGCCCCGCAGGGGGAGGATCGCCTGGGTGTTGCGGTCGCGGGCATCGACGGCCGAGCCGCCCGCGGAGTCACCCTCCACGACGAACAACTCGGCCAGGGAGGGATCCTTGACCGAGCAGTCGGCCAGCTTGCCCGGCAGCGTCGAGTTCTCGAGCGCCGACTTGCGTCGGGTGAGGTCGCGCGCCTTGCGCGCCGCGGCGCGGGCCTGCGCCGCGGAGACGGCCTTGCGGATGACCGCCCGGGCGTCCTGGGGATTCTCCTCCAGGAACTCGGCGAGCCGCGCGTTGACC
>JBEKSK010000046.1:0-12818 GCA_049517155.1 Solirubrobacteraceae bacterium | reverse complement strand
CGTCATGTAGGGGCTGCCCTTCGGCGGCGTGATCGAGTCGCTGCTCGTCAGCTCCGCCCCGTCGGCGACGCTCAGACCGCCGGGGCCCGACGCCGCCGGGGTGCGAATCGAGTGAAGCTCCGCGAAGGTGATCACGGCGAGCGCGATCAGGACCACGGCGGCGCCCACGGTCCAGCCGATCTCCAGGCGCGTGTTGCCGTGGATCTGCACCGCGACCCTGCCCTTGCGCTTGCGGAAGCGCACGAGCGTGTACAGCAGCGTGCCCTCGACGCCGACGAACACCACGATCGCGACGTACAGCGTGATGTCGTAGAGGTTCGAGATCTGGTTGGCGTTCGGCGAGCCGCCCGACTGGGGAGTGATGAAGTGGGCGAAGGCGTCCGGCGCAAAGACCGCCGCCGCCACGAGCGCGCTCGCGCACACGAGCGCCAGGTTGCGTAGCTGGGAGCGTTTGGGGGCAAGCGATCGGCGCAACGCGGCGAGATTGTATTCACGCTCGCGGCAATCGCGCGCACCGCGCCGCGCGCCGCCGTGCGAGCGAGGCTCCGCCGGCGCCGCAAGCACGGCCGCGACAGTTATGTGCCGCGCCTCGCCGGACGATACGGTTCATCCATGCGCGCCCCGCTGATCGGCATTTGCACGGCCCTAGAGCAGGCCCGCTGGGGCGTCTGGGACCAGCCGGCGATGCTCTTGCCGCGCAACTACATCGACGCGATCCAGCGCGCCGGCGGTGTCGCGCTGATGCTGCCGCCGGACTCGCGCCTGGTCGCCGAGCCGGACCTCGCGCTCGATCTGATCGACGGCCTGCTGCTGGCCGGCGGCGCCGACGTCGATCCACAGTCCTACGGTGCGCAGCGCGCGCCACAGACCGTCCACACGGTGCCCGAGCGCGACGACTTCGAACTGGCGCTCGCGCGCCGCGCGATCGAGCGCGACATCCCGATTCTCGGCATCTGCCGCGGTATGCAGGTGATCAACGTCGCTCAGGGGGGGACGCTGATCCAGGATCTGCCGACAGAGGTCGGGCACAGCGACCACTGCCGCGTGCCCGGAACCTTCGACGGGGCTGAGCATCCGGTGCACCTGGCGGCCGGCTCCCGGGCGGCGAAGGCGGTTGGTGACGAGCACACCGGCACGCTCTCGCACCACCACCAGGGGATCGGCGAGCTCGGCGAGGACCTGCTCGTCAGCGGCTGGTCCGACCTCGACGAGGTGCCCGAAGCGATCGAGGTGCCAGAGCGGCGCTTCGCGGTCGGTGTGCAGTGGCATCCCGAGGCCGACGTGACGAGCCAGGTGATCGCGACGCTGGTCGAGGAGGCGCGGGAGTACGCGCTCGCGCGGGCAGCCTGAGCCGCTCAGCCACCTCATCGCGGCAAGTCGTGCGCGCGCTCGCCGCGACGGTGCTGATCGGTGCCGTTGCCCTGCCCGTGATGCGCCGGCGGCTGCGCCTGCGCCCCGCCCCGGTGCTGGCCGGCGCGGCGCTCGCACCGGCCTCAGCCGCGATTCTCTGGCCCCGCTCGCGCACGCGCGTCGCGGTCGTCTGCATGCTGCAGATGTACGTCTACCTCGCCGCCTACAAGATGCCCAACGACGATGCCGCGGCGCTGGAGGCGCGGGTGCACATCGACTATCCGCTCGCGCTGGACCGGCTGCTCGGGCTCGGCGAGCTGCCGACCGCGCGGCTGCAGCGGGCGCTGCATCCCGACGGCTACTTCCGCGGCTACGAGAAGGTGCTCGTCTGGGCGCACTGGGTCTGGTTCGCCACGCCGCACGCGACGCTCGTCTACCTCGCGGTCTGGGATCGCGAGCGGTTCCCGCGCGCGGCCGTGCTCACCTACGCGGTCTTTGACCTCGGTGTGCTCTCCTACTGGCTCGCGCCGACGGCGCCGCCGTGGTACGCCGCGCAGAAGGGCCGCGGCACCGACGGCCGCGCGCCGGTGCGGCGCCTGATGGTCGAATACGGTGAGAGCTTCTGGCGCAGCGGCTGGGCGCCGCTCTACAGTGTGCTCGGCGGAAATCCGCTGGCCGCGATGCCCTCACTGCACTTCGCCACATCTGCGATGGCCGCGCTGCTGCTCGCCGAGAGTGGCCCGCTCGCCGGCGCCGTGGGCGGCACCTATGCGGCGGTGCTCGGCTTCTCGCTCGTCTACCTGGGCGAGCACTACGTGGTCGATCTGCTGGGCGGGCTGGCGCTGACGCTCGCCGTGCGCCGGCTCGAGCGGATCGCCGGGGGGCCGGTGCGCGGGGTCGGGGCGGCGATTGAGCGGGTCGGGCGCTTCGCGAACGAGCCGCGGGCGGTGTGATGGAGCGCCAGAAGCGACCGCCTCGCCTGCGCGGCGTCGATCACACCCAGATCGGCACGTTGCCGCCGGGGGAGGAGGGGATGCCGCGCGTGATCCTCACGCGGCGAAGTGCCCTGGTGCTCGGCCTGTTCGTCGTCTCCGTCCTTGCCTTCCTCTACTTCGTGCTGCCAAAGCTCGCCGGTTTGGGCAAGACCTGGGATCGCCTCGGCCAGGGCTCGCCCGGCTGGCTGGCGGTCGCCGCCGGCTTCGAGGTCCTGTCGTTCCTCGGCTACGTGGCGCTGTTCCGCACGGTGTTCGTGCGCTCCCAGCGTTCGCAGATCGACTGGCACGCGAGCTATGAGATCACCATGGCGGGACTCGCGGCGACGCGCCTGTTCGCGGCGGCCGGCAGCGGTGGCGTCGCCCTGACGGTTTGGGCGCTGCGGCGGGCCGGGCTCGATCGCCGCACGGTGGCGGCGCAGATGGTCGCGTTCATCACGCTGCTCTACGGCGTCTACATGGCGGCGCTCGTGATCTTTGGGGTCGGTCTGCGGACCGGCCTGCTGCCCGGTGGCGGCAGCTTCGCGATCACGATCGTGCCGGCGATCTTCGGCGGCGGCGTGATCGCCTCCTTCCTCGCGCTGACGCTGATCCCGGGTGACGTCGAAGGTCGCCTCGCGGCCTGGCAGGCTGGCCGCGGCGCACACCGGCGCGGCGCTCGCGTGTTGGCCCGGATCATCACGTTGCCGGCGCTCGCGGCGAGCGGCGTGCGGGGCGCGCTCGCCGTCGTACGTTCACGCGACCCGCTCGCGCTCGGAGCGATCGCCTGGTGGGCGTTCGACATCGCGACACTGTGGGCGGCGTTCAAGGCATTCGGCGCGTCGCCGGCGATCAGCGTCGTCGTGATGGCCTACTTCGTCGGCATGTTCGCGAACGTTCTGCCGCTCCCGGGCGGGATCGGCGGCGTGGACGGCGGCATGATCGGCGCCTTCCTCGCCTTCGGTGTCAACGGCCCGGTTGCTGTTGTCGCGGTGCTCGTCTACCGGGCATTCGCGTTTTGGCTGCCGACGGTGCCGGGGGCGATCGCCTATGTGCAGTTGCGCCGCCGCGTCGCCGGCTGGGCCGCCGGCGGCGCGCAACTCGACGCGGTCGGCACCGCTCACGCGTGAACGCTGCCCCGTCGCGGCGCGATCCCCGCTCGCCCTTCCACACCCGGAGCCCTCGGATGAACTCTAAACTCGCTCCGAGGCCCGACGCGACGAATCGAGGATCGGATGCTTGAGCTCCTCCCCAACTGCGAGTGCTGCGACCGCGACCTGCCCAACGGCTCCCCCGACGCGCGCATCTGCACCTTTGAGTGCACCTTCTGCGCGGACTGCGCGCAGACGCGCTTCGGCGGGCGCTGCCCCAACTGCGGCGGCGACCTCGTGCTGCGGCCGACGCGCCCCGCCGCGAAGCTCGCCGGCTCACCGGCGTCGACGGTTCGTTTCACGAAGCCACACCCGCAGTGCCGCGAGCTGAGCGGGGTCTGAGCGCCGCTTGAGCGGCCGTTGCGAGACCGTCGCCAGAGTGATACTATACAAAGTAAAGTAACGGTAGTTCTATGGTCTGGAGAACGCATGGGAGTCCCTGACAGCGAGAACGTGATCATCATCGGCAGCGGGCCCGCCGGCTACACGGCGGCTCTGTACGCGGCGCGCGCCGAGCTTGAGCCGCTGGTGATCGAGGGTTTCGCGTGGGGCGGGCTGCTGCAGCAGACGACCGACGTCGAGAACTACCCGGGCTTCCCCCAGGGTGTGATAGGCCCCGAGCTGATGACCTGGATGCGCGAGCAGGCTGAGCGCTTCGGCGCCCGCTTCATCACCGACCAGGCGACACGCGTGCAACTGGCCGACGAGCCGGGCGCGCTTCACCGCGTGTGGATCGACGAGGACGTCTACACCGCGCGCGCCGTGATCCTCGCGATGGGGGCCGAGCACCGCAAGCTCGACGTGCCGGGCGAGACCGAGCTGGCAGGGCGGGGCGTCAGCTACTGCGCGACCTGCGACGCCGCGTTCTTCAAGAACCACGAGGCCGTGATCATCGGCGGCGGCGACTCGGCAATGGAGGAGGCGATGTTCCTTGCGAAGTTCGCGGCGAAGGTCACGGTCGTGAACCGCCGCGACGAGTTCCGCGCATCGCGGATCATGCTCGAGCGCGCGCGGGCGGTCGAGAACATCGAGTTCCTGACGCCCTACATCGTCGAGGAGTTGCTGGCGGGCGAGACCGGCGCGCTCGGTGAGGCCCGCCTGCGCCACGCCGAGACCGGCGAGATCCGCTCACTGCCGCTGACGGGAGCTTTCGTCGCGATCGGGCACGTTCCCCAGTCGGAGCTCGTGCGCGGGGCGGTCGAGCTGGACGAGAACGGCTACGTCCGCGTCGACGGCCGCTCGACGCGGACCAATCGCCCCGGCGTCTTCGCCGCCGGAGACCTCGTCGACCACACCTACCGCCAGGCAGTGACCGCGGCCGGCTCGGGCTGTCAGGCGGCGCTCGACGCGGAGTGGTATCTGCGCGACACCCCGGCGGCCCTGCCCGCGGCGGCGTCGGTCGCCACGCCCTAGCGGTGTTCGTCCCCGAGCACTACCGCCAGCGCGACGCGGAGGCGCTGTTTGCAGCGATGCGATCGCACGCGTTCGCGACGATCATCGGCGCCGGCGACGACGGCGCCCCGCTCGCCAGCTGGATCCCGTTCGTGATCGAGGGGAGCGCGCAGGCGCCGGTGATCTTCGGTCACCTCGCGCGGGCCAACGGCCAATGGCGCTCGTGGACCGCCGCCACACCGCTGCTGGCGCTCTTCCAGGGTCCCCACCACTACATCTCGCCGTCCTGGTATGAGGCCGGCCCGAACGTCCCGACCTGGAACTACGTGGCGGTCCAGGTGCGCGGTCGCCCGCGCCTGCTCGAGGATCCGCTCGAGCTGGAGGCCATGCTCGATCGCCTCGTCGCGCAGCTCGAGTCGGCGCGCGAGACGCCGTGGCGGCTCGCCGACCAGGCGGCCGGCTACCGCGCCGCGCAGGCCGCCGGGATCGTCGGCTTCGAGTTGATCGTCGAGCAGATCACCGGCGCCTGGAAGCTCTCCCAGCGCGCCAGCACCGGCGACCGCGAGGGCGCGATCGCCGGCCTTCGCGCCGCCGGCGGCGACGACGCGCAGGCGATCGCCACGCTCATGGCCGGTTGAACTCCTCAAGCTCGAGCAGGTAGTGCTTGCGATGCAGGCCGCCCGTGTAGCCGCCGAAGGCGCCGCCGCTGCGCAGCACCCGGTGGCAGGGAATGACGATCGCCAGCGGGTTGGCGCCGAGCGCGTTGCCCGCGGCGCGCTGGGCGCGCGGATTGCCCGCGGCGGTCGCCACCCCGGTGTAGGTGGAGGTGGCGCCGTAGGGGATCGCGACGGTGGCGCGCAGCACAGCCCGCTGGAAGGAGGTCAGCGCCTCCCAGTCCAGTTGCGCCTCGAAGCGGTGGCGCACCCCCGAGAAGTACTCGTCGAGTTCGCGGCGCCAACGGTCAAGCGCCCCGCCCGACTCCACGATCCGCGGCGAGCGCTTGCGGGCGAGCGTCTCCAGCGCCTGCTCGAGCGGATCGTCGAGGTAGTGCATCTGCGCGAGGCCGCGCCGGCTGGCGACGAGCAGCAGCTCGCCCAGCGGGCTTGAGAACGTCGTGTAGGCGAAGTCGGCCTCGTGTTCGGCGGCAGCGCGATCGGCGAAGCGGCGCGCGGCCGCGCGCGCCTGCGGGGCGGGGGCACGCAGGGCGCGGCTGAGTGGATCGTTCATAGCTGGCTCCTCAGTGTCTGCAGGCCGTCGTGCAGCGATCGTCGCGATGCCTCTTCCGAGCAGCCGATCGCCGCGGCGATCTCGCGGTGCGAGAGATCGCCGATGTAGCGCAGTGCGACCGCCGCGCGCTGTCTGGGCGCGAGCGCGGCGACCGCGCCCCAGACGGCGTCGTCGGGCGTGCTCGGGTCCTCCGCCGCCGCCTCGATCTCCTGCACTCGCTCGCGCTTGCTGGCACGCAGGTGGTCGATTGCCTTGTTGTGGGCGATCGTCAGCAGCCAGGCACGCGGTGACGAGTCAGCCCGCAGCCGTGGATAGGCGCGCAGCGCCGCGAGGAAGGTCTCCTGGAAGCAGTCCTCTGCGGCCTGCACCCCGACCATCGCGCGCAGGCTGCGCCAGACGTCCTCGCCGTGGCGGTCGAGCAGGTCCTGGAAGGGCGGAAGCGTGGTGGTCACAGATGCTTGAACGCGCCGCGCGCCCGATTCGTGATGCCATCGTCTAGGGTCGGCGCCGTGGCTCGCGTGCTGATCATCGCCGGTGGAGCGCGTGGCCGCGCCCTCGCTGCCGGTCTGGTCGCGCAGGGGCACGCTGTGCGGATCACGACCCGCACGCAGGACGGGCGTGCCGCGATCGAAGCGGTCGGCGCAGAGTGCTGGATCGGAACGCCCGACCGCGTGGCGACGCTCCGCTACGCGCTCGAGAGCGTGACGCTCGCGTGCTGGCTGCTGGGCACCGCCTGCGGCGATGCCGAGGCCGTGCGCGCCCTGCACGGCTCGCGCCTGGAGTTCTTCCTCGGCCAGACGATCGACACGACGGTGCGGGGTCTGGTGTATGAGGCCGCGGGCAGCGTGGCGGAGCCGACACTCGCGTCCGGCCGCGAACTGATCGCCGCGCTTGCCGCCTTCAATGAGATTCCGCTGCGCGTGCTGGACGCCGATCCGCGCGATCTGGATCGCTGGGGCGCGCAGGCCGATGCCGCGGTGGCCGACTTGCTGGGCGTCGAGCGCGAGTCCTCAAGCGGCCTCACGGACGCTTTGCCGGCCCATCGGGCCGAGCGCTTGTGAGCGCCACCAGCAGGTCTTTGACGATGCGCCCGGTGGCACCCCAGATCGTGTCATCGCCGATCGTGTACACGTCGGTGGTGATGCTCTGCCCGTTGCCGCGCGTGAAGGTCTCGCGGCGATGGGTGGCATGCAGCGCTGACAGCGAGGACTCGATGACCGACTCGACCTCGCCTGTCGCGATCTTCCAAGGCTGCGTGGGAGCGGGGATCAGGCCGACGATCGGGTAGATCGCGATGTCGGTGACGACGGTCGCAGTCGGCGGGAGCGCGCCGAGCAGCGTGACCGCGGCCGGATCGAGGCCGATCTCCTCGTGGGTCTCGCGCAGAGCCGTCTGGATCAGGTCTGCGTCGCCCGGCTCGCTGCGGCCGCCGGGAAAGGAGATCTGGCCGGCATGCAGCCGCAGGTCCGAGCGGCGTTTGGTGAACACCGTGTGCAGCTCGCCGTCGCGTTCGTAGAGCGCCGCCAGCACCGCCGCGGCGACCGAGCCGGCGACATCGATGCCGCGCGCCTCGAGCGGGTCGAGCAGGACGGCGCGCAGGCGCTCCGCCTGCGCCACGCTCATCGGGTCAGGTTGACGCGCTCGACACGCTCGGTGAACATGACCTCGCCGTCGAGCGTGCGGTGGATCGGGCACTTTGCCGCGATCACGCGCAACTGGTCGACCTGTTCGTCGCTGAGCGCGGAAGCCAGGTGCAGCACCAGTTCGAACTTGGTCGGGCAGCCGCGCTCGGCCGGGCTGTACTCCACGTCGATCTCGACCGGGCCGACGTCCCAGCCCTTGCGCTGCGCGTACATCTCGATCGTGATCGCCGTGCACGACGCGAGGCTCGCCGCCAGCAGCTCTTCGGGGTTGGGGCCCTCGTCGTCGCCGCCGAGGCTGCGCGGCTCATCGGCAACGAGCTGGTGGTCGCGGATCGAGATCGTGTGGGAGAAGTTCGCGGAGCGGCGAGCGGTGGCTCGCAGCGTGCTGAGCTGCATCGGGGTGTGCCTTTCGCTGGAGGGCCTCACTTGATGGTACTAGCGCCAGACCAAATCTAAGCCAGGGGATTAATCACCAGGCCGGTCAGCACCTTGGGGAAGAAGTACGTCGACTTCGGCGGCATGTTGACGCCGGCCGCCGCGACCTCTCGCACCTCCTCAACGGGCGTGGGCCGCAGTACGAACGCGGCGTCGTATTCGCCGTTGTCGACCAGCTCGAGCGCCTGGGCGGCGTCGCGGGCGTAGCCAAAGCCGTGGAGGTGTGAGATGTCCTCGTCGGTCAGCCCAAGTGCGCCTTTGAGCAGCAGTGCCTCAAGCACTCCGGTGTCCAGGCGGCGATAGGCGGACGGCAGCTCCGCGAGCGCGGCGTCGGCGATCGACTGGTCGCGGAGCCGCAGATGCAACGTCTGCTGCGCATCGGCGTAACCGAGCTCCAGCGGGCCGGCCCCCGCGATCGGCGCGATCTGGTCGCGAGCGACCGTGGTGGCCACGAAGTCGCGCTCGATCGCCTCGGCCAGCGCGGCGCGGCGCGCCGCGTCCAGGCCGCGCACGAGCCGGTGGGTCGGGAAGATCGTGAGCCCGGGATCCTCGAGCGCAACCAGGCACATGAGCACGTAGCGATGGTCGCCCTCGCCGCCAATCTCCTCGGCGTACACCCGGGCCGTCTCATAGCGATGGTGCCCGTCTGCGATCAGCAGCTCGGCGTCCGCGAGCGTCGTTTGCACAACCTCGATCGCGGCCGGATCGCCGCAGCGCCAGAGGCGGTGGACGGTGCCGTCGCCATCGGTCACCTCGCCCCATGGTGCGCCGGCCGCGGCGCCGGAGAGTGCGTTCCAGGCACTGCCGTCGGCGTCGGAGTACAGCGAAAAGATCGGCGAGAGGTTCGCCCTCGTCGCGCGTGTCAAACGCAGCCGGTCCTCCTTGGGCCCCGGATGCGTGCGCTCGTGCGGGCGGATGCGCCCGGCGCCGTACTCCTCCACGCGCACCCGGGCGAAGAAGCCCCGGCGCGTGCGCAGCTCGCCGTCGGGCCCGCGGTAGCGCTGCTCGAGCGGCCACAGCGCCGGCCCTGAGTCGCGCACCAGCACGCCCGCCCGCTGCCACTCGGCGTAGAGCTCGGCCGCGTGCGCGTAGGGCTCATCGCCGTCCGGAAGGTCGATCTCGACGACGTTGTAGGGCGAGCGCGCGACCAGCTCCGCGCGCTGGCGGGCATCGATCACGTCATAGGGGGGAGCCACGACATCGGCCAGCGGGCCCGCGCTCGCAAGGTCGTAGTGCACCGCTCGCAGGGGTCGTACGTCCGCCATCGCCGGCCCGGAGGCTAGTGGTTCGCGTCGCGTCGCGTCGCCGCTCGCGGGCACGTTGGCAGCGGCGCGCCGTGGCGCAAGCCGCGCGCCCCATACTCTTCGTTGCGACGGGGCGTGGCGCAGCCTGGTAGCGCACTCGCTTTGGGAGCGAGAGGCCGTCGGTTCAAATCCGACCGCCCCGATCAGTGAAACCATCGATTAGCAGGCAGTTAACGGCTCCTGTGAGCCGCTGTCGTCTTATCTGTCGTCTTGTCCGCGACGGACGGCGCGCGTCGAGGCGTAGCAGCGGACACGAGCGCGTCAGCGAAGGCCTGCGCCTTGAACGCGCGGCCGCTTCGACGAGATCGTCGGCATGAATGGTGAAATCCCGGTATTACTTGCTAGTCTTACCGAATGCGCGTCACTCAGAAGGGCCAAGTTACGATCCCCCTCGAGGTACGCCGTGCGCTTGGTATCCGCGCCGGCAGCGACGTGCAGTTCAGGCTCGAGGCCGATGGGGCTCGGCTCGTGATTGACCAGGCGCGAGCTGCGAGCGAGATCGCAAATATGCGCGGAGCCGGTAGCGGCGAGCTGAGCACCGACGAGATCCTCGCGCTGACGCGCGCGTGAGCCACGCCAGCGGTACGGTCGTCGACAGCAGCGTCCTACTCGATGTCTTCACGATGGACGCGGCGTGGGCCGACTGGTCGCAAATGGAACTCACGCGCGCAGCGCAGCGCGGGGCGCTAATCCTCAACGCCGTCGTTGTTGCGGAGATCGCGCCGCGCTTTGAAGCCATCGAGTCGCTTCGAGCGGCGCTCCCATCGATGGCCGTGATCGAGGAGATCCCGCTCGCCGCGGCATTTCTCGCCGGTCACGCGCACGCCAACTACCGGCGCGCTGGCGGACCGCGCGAAGCCGTTCTCCCCGACTTCCTGATCGGAGCACACGCGGCCGTCAGCGGACGGCCGCTCCTGACGCGAGATCCGCGACGGGTGGCGACCTATCTCCCCGGAGCAACCCTCATCGCTCCTGACGGTTCCGCCTAAATGCGCTTCCGCCCGCAAACGCTCCATCGATGCACGCTTTGCGCGCAAACTTAGACGGCGCTCGCTTGGCCCGGCGGCCGCGGAAGTCCCTCCGCTGTCTCCACGGCGCTCGTGAATCGTCCGGACTGACGCGGGCCCGGGCGCTCGGTCGTGGGCCAAAAGCAGGAGCGGCGCTTGCAACCGAAGCGCCGCCGGCTGTGCGCTGTCGCGTTCACGATAGGGACAGCGTAGTTCGACGACACTCAGGAGGTATTTGCCCGCGCGACGGGCAGAGCTAGCGGGCGGCTCGGATGGCCTGCCAGACGTCGACCTGCCGGTCGAGTACCGGGTTGTGGACGTGTTGCGCGAGCGTCATGCCGAGCTTTGTCGCGAGGCGCTGCGACCGTACGTTGTCGGGGTGGATGATCGAGATCAGCTCGGGCAGTTCGAGCTTGTCGAAGGCGTGGTCTCGCGCCGCGATTGCGGCTTCAGTTGCAAAGCCGCGCCCCCAGGCATGACGGGCCAGTCGCCAGCCAAGCTCGGGACGTGTCGCAAGTTCGGGCAGGAAAGCTGGATAGCCGACACCGACAAATCCGATGAACTGGCCGCCCGGGTCCGGCTCGCGGGTTTCGACGGCCCAGAAGCCGAAGTCATGGGTGGCCCAGTGTTCTGCGACGAGCGCGTAGAACGAGGCAATGGCTGCGGCGTCGACAGGCCGGTTGAGGTACCGGGTGACTTCGGGGTCCTGGTTGATCGCCGCCATCAGCGGCTCGTCTGCGGCTCGCCAGCGCCGCAGGCGCAGCCGTGGGGTGAGGAGTTCATCCATCGGGCCCGGCGTGAGAGTCTATGACCCGATGGGCATTGCGCGACCGCCCGGCTGCGCCCCCCCGCGCGGTCGCCTTGCGCGACGAGGAACAGCGCCCGGAGCGGTCGTACGGTGGTTTCCCCTCAGAGGGTCATCTCGAAGACTTGGCCGCGCCAGCCGTCAGCGACGGCGTAGGTATCCGACGCGACGAAGCCTTGGCGGATGTACCACGCGATCAGGCTGGGCGCTCCTGCCCAGCAGTCCACGCGCAGGACCTCCGACCCCGCTGAGCGCGCGTCCGCGGCGGCCTGGCGCACGAGAAGCGAGCCAATGCCCTGACCCGCATCCCCTCGCGAGCTCATCAGGAACAGGAGATACGTCTCGCTTCGCTCGATCGCCGGCACGTACCTGGGTCGCGAGGGCATAATCACGCTCACGCCTACCGTGCGGCCATCACGCTCGGCCACCGTCACCCCCGAGCCGCGAACCCACCGCCAGACTGTCTCGCGGGTCTGTGCTCGGGCGGACGCCGGCTCGGTGCCCCACTGCTCCGGCTGTCCGCGACCGACCAGCCACGCGATGGCGCTGTCCCAGAGATCCAGAATCGCCTCAGCGTCCCGCTCGATTGCTGAGCGGACAGCAAACTCGGCCATACCTCAGACCGTATCGAGGGCCTTGCTCCCTTGCGCGAGACGCAGTAGCCGGGGTCGGCGCGTGGTGGGCGCGACGCGCTGGTTTGGCTTTATGGGATGGCCCGGATGGTGCTGCCGGTGGTGGTTTGCCAGCGCAACGTCACCGTGTAGGTTCGTTGTGCGAGCGTGTTGGGGACGGCGGCGACGACTGGGTCGGCCTCGCGATCTGGCTGCGACAGCCGGCCGTAGCTGTGAGCGCCACGATCGCCGGCCGACCAATGCGCCTCGTCATCACAAACGCTTTCCCGCGATCGGGGGCACGCGCCAAATTCGTCGGGTACCTACGCCCGTACCGGCTCGTCACCAACGCTCACCTCGACGTCGGTTCCGGTCTGACCAGCTGGGCAACGAGTCTCGGACAGGCGCCAGCGCCAGCCGTTCAACTAAGCATCCGCTACCGCAACGGCAGCACGCTGACCACCAGAGTCAAAGTACCGCTCCCAGCCCGGCCGTGGCTAACGGTTGCTCGGCGCGCGCGATCGTCCCGCGCGTATACCGTGCCGCTCGACGCGAGCGGCGGTCACTATCTGGCGCGCGTCAATGCCGGTGCTACGGTCGGTGGTGACATCACTGCCGAGGAGGCATCATGGAAGCTTCGAAGGGCAATCCGCTGTTTCGAGCGCCGATGCGCACGTACACGGCCTACAGCATCGGGTGCGCGATCGCCTGGGCAGTGCTGTGGGTGATCCTGGCGCTCACAGCCAAGAAGGACGTTCAGGACGGCGTCCTCCTGGTGTTCATCGGGTGGGTCATCGGCTGGACATCGGCGACGCTCGCCCGATCCCTCTATCCGCCGCCAAAGAAGATGCTCCTGGCCGGACTGAGCTCAGAGCCCAAGGACTGACCCCGCACGACCGCTCCCACAAAATGCGGTCACGAC
>JBEKSK010000045.1:0-12842 GCA_049517155.1 Solirubrobacteraceae bacterium | reverse complement strand
GGCCTCGGCCGCGTGACCGGCCAGAACGGCGGTCCCGGCGGTGGCGCTGGCGGGGCGGGCGGCGTGTTCGGTCAGGGCACCGGCCCGCTGCGGCTTCTGAACGCGGCACTCGGTGGCCAGGACGGCTGGCTGCTCGGACTGGCGGTGGTCGGTGCCGTTGTGGTGGCGCTGGCGAGCAGGGCGCGCCGGAGCGATCCGCGAACCGCCTGGCTCCTCGTCGTCGGCGGCACATTCGTCGTGACGGCCGCACTGTTCAGCTTCGCCCACGGCATCTTCCATCCCTACTACGTGGTGGCGCTCGCGCCGTTCACGGCGGCGCTGGCCGGAGCCGGAGCGGCCACCGTAGTCAGGCGTGGCGTCCCGGCCGCGCTGGCCGGCAGCGCCTTGCTCGTCGCGGGCGTCCTGAGCGAGTTCGTCGTGCTGCATGACTACGCCGGCGATCTCAGCTGGCTGCGCGTCGTCCTCCCGCTCGCCTGCGGCGGAGCTGTGGGCGCGCTGTTCGTCTTTCGCAGCCCCCGCGGGCGCGCCTGCGCGATGAGCGTCGGCGTCGGCGCGCTCCTGCTCGCACCGACCATATGGGCTGTCGACACGCTCGGCTACGCAACACAGTCCACGTTCCCCGCCGGCGGCCCGGCTATCTACAACACGGCAGGTCCCGGCGGTGGCCGCCTGCGCGTCGGCGGCTTCCTCGCGCGGCCCGGTGTCACGCTCCCGAACGGAGCGCCCGGCGCCGGTGGGTTCGCCGGGCGGGGCGGGGGCGCCCCGCCGGGACTCTTCGGCGGCGCGAGCTCGGGTCCGACGACGAACCCCGGCGCGTCGTTCCGGCGCGGAGGCGGCTTCGGCGGCTTCGGTGGCTTCGGCGGGAGCCCGTTCGGCGGCGGCTCTACGGCCACCGTGGCGGAGACGAGCTACGTCAAATCGCACGGCGGTGGCACGATCGCCGTCGCCAGCCAGGGTGACGCGGCGCAGGCGATTCTCGCAGGCGACGGCGCGGTGGCCGGGATCGGCGGATTCTCGGGTCAGGAGAGCGACCCATCGATCTCTTGGTTTGCCGGCGAAGTCGCCGCGGGACACATCCGCTGGGTGCTTTACAGCGCAACCGCGAGGACCGGCGTCGGTGCTCGTCCCGGTGCGACGGCGGCGTTGAACGCGGTGGCGGCCGCATGCAAGCCGGTGAGCGCCGTCTCGGCGAATTTCTACGACTGCTCCGGGCGGGGGGCAGAGCTGCGCGCGGCCGGCTGACTCGGGGCACGGCCCGGCCGTGGTCGCGGCGCGGACATCGATTGCCAGAAAGTCGTCGCGTGTGCAAATCCTGTAACAGCGGTTTATGTGTTACAGGGCACACCGTCCCGTCGCTCCTCGCCGGCCTGGCAACTTCGTCGTGCGAGTTTCGTATGCTGCAGGCACATGGCGCGAGTTGGCATCCTGACCGGGGGCGGGGACTGTCCCGGGCTGAACGCAGTTATCCGGGCGATCGTGCGCAGGGGGCTCGACGACCCACAGACGAGCTGTGTCGGATTCCGCCATGGCTGGGCCGGGGTGATGAAGGGCAACTCATTCGAGTTGACGCGCGCCGTCACCGCCGGCATCCTCGGCCGCGGCGGGACGATTCTCGGCACCTCGCGGACGAACCCATTCGCGAACGGCGCCGACGGGAGCGAGGAGATTCGAGCCACACTGGCGGCTCAGGGCGTCGATGCGCTGATCGCGATTGGCGGCGATGACACGCTCGGCGTGGCCGCGCGACTGGTGGAGGCGGGGATCCCTGTCGTTGGTGTGCCGAAGACGATCGACAATGACCTGGGAGGGACGGAGCTCACCTTCGGGTTCCACACCGCGGTGCAGATCGCGACCGACGCGATCGACCGCCTGCGCACGACAGCGGAGTCTCACGATCGGGTGATCGTGGTCGAGGTCATGGGGCGCGAGGCCGGCTGGATCGCAACCTACGCTGGCATCGCCGCGGGCGCGGATGCGATCCTTGTGCCCGAATGGCCATACGACATCGACGATGTCTGCAAGCTGCTGTGGGCCCGCCACGCGAACGGAACCACGTACTCGATCGTCGTCGTCGCCGAGGGCGCGAAGGCGAAGGAGGGCGCCGAGAGCGTCACGCATGAGCACGTTGATGCCTTCGGCCACGCACGCCTGGGCGGCGTCGCTGTCTCGCTCAGCGCCGAGATCGAGGAGCGGACCGGCTACGAGACGCGCTACACGATCCTTGGGCACATCCAGCGCGGCGGCACGCCAACCGCCTTCGACCGCGTGCTCGCGACGCGCTTCGGCGTGGCTGCCATGGACGCGGTGCTGGCGGGCCGCTTCGGCGAGATGGTCGCCCTGCGGGCCGACGAGATCGTCCTGATGCCGCTGGCGGACGCGACGAAGGAACACAAGCTGCTCGACCCGCGCCTGCTGGAGATCGCTTCCGTCTTCTTCGGCTAGGCCGCCGTGACGGTGGCGCCGAATCGCGCTGACCCATGCAGTCGCTGATCGCGTCATTGGCGGGCCTGCTCGACGGCGACAGCGTTAGCGTCCCGACCCCGGCGCAGCTTCACGACAGCACCGAGGTCCGCGGAATCGAGGCCAGAGCAGACGCTTGGGTTACGCCACGCAGCACCGACGAGGTGGCCCGGGTGCTCGCGTGGTGCAACGACCACGACGTCGCCGTCACGCCGCGCGGGGGCGCCACCGGGTTCGCGGGCGGCGCGGTGCCGCTGCACGGGGGTGTCGTGCTCAGCCTCGAGCGGATGAATCACGTGCGGGCGCTCGAGCCGCTCCGCTGGCGGATGTGCGTGGAGGCCGGGCTCACCACCGCGCACGTACGCCGGCTCGCGCGCGAAAACGGACTGCTCTTCCCGCCCGACCCGGGCGCCGGCGAGCAGTCGCAGATCGGCGGCAACATTGCAACCAACGCCGGCGGGCCTCACGCCTTCAAATACGGAGTCACCGGGGACTGGGTGAGCGGGCTGGAGGCGGTCCTCGCGGGCGGCGAGGTGATAACGCTCGGCGGTGCGATCACCAAGGACGTGGCCGGCTACGACCTGCTCGGCCTGCTGATCGGCTCGGAGGGGACGCTCGCGATCATCACGGCGGCCTGGCTGCGGCTGATCCCCGCGCCGGAGGCGGCGCTCCCGGTGGTCGCCCTTTACGGCGATAGCGGCGCCGGCATCGGTGCGATCGAGCGAGTGATCGGCAGTGGTCTCGCCGTCGCGGCGCTCGAATATCTCGATGCGCAGACGGTCGCGATTGCGGCGCGGGGGTTTCCCGGGCCGCTGCCCGAGGGCGGCGGGTTCATGGTCATCGCCGAGGCTGACGGCTCGGCACCGGAGGCCGCGCGGCTCGCCGCGGAGGTGGCGGCGGCGATGGGCGAGGACGCCCGCGTCGTACTGGAGCCGCGCGGGCGGGCCGACATCGACTCGCTCTGGCGCTGGCGCGACGGGGTGTCGCTCGCGGTCACCGCTCGGCTCGGCGGGAAGGTCAGCGAGGACATAGTCGTTCCCTTTGAGCGACTCGGCGAGGCGGTTGAGGCGACGCTCGCGATTGGTGCGCGACATGGGCTGGAGGCCTGCAGCTGGGGCCACGCGGGCGACGGGAACCTCCACGCCACATTTCTCCTGCAGCCGGGCGACGCCGAGGCACTGGCCCGCGCGGAGGCTGCGGCCGAGGAGCTCTTCGCGCTCGCGATCGCGCTGGGCGGCTCGGTCAGCGGCGAGCACGGCCTGGGCTGGGTGAAGCGCGGTCAGCTCGCACGCCAGTGGGAGCCGGCGGCGCTCGATCTCCACGACGGTGTAAAGGCGCTGTTTGACCCACGCGGGATCCTGAACCCTGGAAAGAAGCTCAGCCGCGTTTGAGCGCTGCGCCGTTGCCGACCCGCAGGCGCAGGCGGACACGATGCGCGCGGCGCTCAGCGGCCGCGACTTGACACCTAGCGTCACGATGTATAGGTTCTCTCTGTATGAGGGCTGAGGCGCTCAAAGGTCATCTCGACGGACTGATTCTCGCCACGCTCGCCAGCGGGCCGGCGCACGGATACGCGATCGCCCAGCTGCTACGCGACCGCAGCGATGGTGCCTTCGACCTTCCGGAGGGCACGCTCTATCCGGCGCTGCACCGGCTTGAGCGCGCCGGGCTGGTCACGAGCGAGTGGTCCACGCAAGCCGGCAGGCGCCGTCGTACCTACATGCTGACGCGCTCCGGCGGCGGCGCGCTGCGCGAGCGCCGTCACGAGTGGCGGCTGTTCGCGAGCGCGGTCGAGGCGGTGCTCACGTGAGCTGGCTGCGCGACTTTGAAGCCGAGCTGTCGGCGCGCGGCGTGCGGCCGGCCGTGCGCGAGCGGCTGCTGGCCGAACTCGCCGACCACATCGCCTGTGAGGGGGGCGCCCAGGTCGCGGACCCCTCTGCACGGCTCGGCGTGCCGCGGGAGATCGCTCGCCAGTATGCCGACGAGCTGGCCGCCGACGATGCGCGTCACGGAGCCTTCGCCGCGTTCGCCGCGCTGGCTTGCGCAGCCGTCGCCCTGGTTGTCTCGCAGACCACGCTGGGCCGGTTCGTCGGCTACCCGGGCTTCGACCGCGGCTTCAGCGTCGCGTTGTCGCTGCCCGCGACTCTTGCCATCGTCGTCGGGCCGCAGGTCGCGGTGATCGCTGGCACGCTCGCTGCCTGGCGCGCGATCCGGCGCCGGCGCGCGCCCGTGCTCGCGGGCGCCGAGATAGCCCTTGTGCGCCGTCGTGCGAGGGTGGGCCTGGTGGCCGGCGTCGTCACGATGGCTGGGCTCCTGCTCTACACCGCCGACTTCATCGGCGTCGCCCCGGCCTGGTGGATCGCGCTGAGCGGCGGACTCGCGGGCGCGGCGCTGGTCGCGCTGTTCGCTGCGCGTCAGACCCTCGATCAGGGTGCCCGGACGGTCGTCTTCGCGTCCGGCCCGCCCGGCGACCTGTTCGACGACATCCCGCCACTGCGTCGCCTTCGCGCCCACCCGCTCGTGCTCTGTCTCAGCGCTGCGCTCACGAGCGGCACCGTCGTGACGCTCGCTGAGTGGCATGCCGAGCGCTCGCTCGCCGAAGGACTCCAGCGCGGGATCTTCGAGGCCGTCGCGCTCAGTGTCGGCTTCGCGCTGCTCGGGCGCGCGATCGGCGCCCGGCGCTGAGCGGCCGCCACCCGGCAGCAGGCGGGGCTGCGCACCGCTACCGTTCGCCTGACACACGCACGAACGTGAGGAGCGCCGATGACGCTACCCGTCGAGGGCTACCAGCTGAAGGGCATCTCGTCGAAGGCCTACGAGCATCCTGCCGACCGCGCGGCGACGGCCTCGCTGCAGTCGATCCCCTACCTCGATCGCGTGGTGCGCAAGCTGATCGAGCTGGGTTACGAGCGGGCCCTGCGCCAGGCCTACCTCGGTTCCTCCGTGCGGCTCGGCGAAGATCAGTTGCCGAAGGTCTGGCGCTCGCACGCGCGGGCCTACAAGACGCTTGACCTCGAGCCGGTCCCGGATCTCTATCTGACGCAGTTCCCGGTGGCGAACGCGTCCACGATCGGTGCCGGGCGCCCGATCGTCGTGCTCCAGTCCGGGCTCGTCAAGCTGCTGGACGAGGAGCAGCTGTACGCGGTCTTCGCGCACGAGGCCGGGCACGTGCTCTCGGACCACGTCCTCTACGGCACGGCCCTGACGATCCTGACGAGCATGAGCCGCCTGCCGGGCATCCCGCTGCCGCTGATGCCGCTGCGCGCGGCGCTGATGGAGTGGTACCGCTCAGCCGAGCTGAGCTGCGACCGCGCCGCGGCGCTGGTCACGCGCGACCCGCTGACGGTCTGCCGGGTGCTGATGGTGATCGCCGCCGGCGCCGAGGCCAAGCGGCTCGATCTCGACGTGTTCATGAAGCAGGGGGAGGAGTACCGCGAGAAGGGCAGCGGCCTGGAGCGCCTGTCGCGCCTGCTGCTTGACCTGAATGTCACGCACCCGATGCCCGTGCGCCGCATCCACGAGCTGATGGAGTGGGTGCGCAGCGGCGAGTACGACCGGATCGTCGGCGGCTCCTATGTGACACGCGATGAGCCGGCACGCCCGCGGGCGGAGGCCGGCGACGCAGTCGCGCACTACGCCGAGCGCTTCAAGACGGTCTTCCGCGACGCCGGGGAGTCGATCAACGACGTCGGCAAGCAGTTGAGTGACTGGCTGCGGGGCAACGGCGAGGACCCCGACGAGGACGAAGAGGACTGATATGTGCTCGCGACCGCTGCCGCGGTCGCTGCGCTGCGGGACTTCGTGTGCCCAGCGGCCGCTCTCAGGGGCCGAGCACGAACGCGAGCGGCGTCATCGGTGAGCCGTTCTGCGCAGGCGCCGGGAGCACGACTGTCGCTGCGGCGGCCCGGAGGTCGATCAGGCGGAAGCCGTGGTAGTCGATCTCGGCGACCGGGTGGAACTGTGATCCCCACAGCTGGCTGAGCGGCGGGTTGGCGACCGGGTTCAGCGCCCGCTCTCCGGCGCCGCGGAGCGGTTGCACCATCACCCATAGGCTCCGCGTGGCGAGCGGTGCGCGCAGCGGCGCGCGGTGCATGTAGAGGCCCGCGACCGCCAGCTCGAGCCCGGGTTCGACAGCGACCGGCTCGCCTCGCGCGAGCGCGCGCAGGTGGGCGCTTGCGCCGCGCCAGTCTGTCGATGCCTGGTAGCGCCAGTTGCTCTGCACCGCGATCACCGTGGCGAGCGCGATGACGCTGTAGGCGAGCAGTGGCACGCCGCGCAGGCGGGTCAGGCCGTAGGCGGCGAAGGGCGCCACGCAGATCCAGATGCCGAGCAGGTTGCGAGCGAGCAGGTGGTCGTCGATGCCGGTGAGCGCCGAGAGGATCGGCAGGCCGGCGCCCGCCAGGGTGAGCACCGCGAGTGTGAGCATGGAGCGCCGCCGGCGGGCGTGGACGAGCGCGAAGGCGACAGCGAGGCCGACGATCGCGATTCCGGCCCCCTCCAGCCAGGCGGCTGGGACATTGGTGCCCATCGCGAACTGGCGCACGACCCCCTCGAGCCGGCCGCTGAGCGACTCGGCGGCGATGTAGGCCGTTCGGTCAGAGGCGCCGCTCTGGTCGAGGAAGACCGGCCACAGCGGCGCCGTGGCGGCCGCGACGCCGGCGAGGCACAGCGTGAGGCGCCGGCGCGCGGCGGGGAGTGCGACGAACAGCACGCCGATCTCGCCGGCCAGCAGGAATGCGGTGAAGTAGTGGGTCCACAGGCAGATGACGGCCGTCAGGCCCCAGAGCGCCCAGCGCCGCGCGCAGGGCGCCGCCAGCAGCGCTCCCAGCGCCCACACCGACAGCGCCCCGGCCAGGACCATCAGCGCGTATGAGCGCGCGTAGATCGAGTAGGAAACGAGCACCGGGCTGACGGCGCACAGCCAGGCGACGACGAGCGCCAGGCGCGTGTCCACGAAGCGCCGCGCCGCCAGGAACGAGACCGGGGCCGCCAGCGACCCGGCGAACAGCGAGACCATTCGCAGCGAGACCTCGGAGTGGCTCGCGCTGAGCTTGACCCACAACCACGTGAGCACGTAATAGAGCGGCGGTGTCGACTCCGTCGCCTTCACGCCGTGCCAGACCGCGGCGAGGGTGGACTGGTTGACGATCTGCGCGGTGAAGACCTCCTCGTAGCCGAGGCCCTGGTCGCCGACGAAAACGGCTCGCAGGATGACGCCGGCCGCCGTGATCGCGGCGAGCGCCAGCCAGGCCGCCGCCGGCAGCGGGCCCGGACGCTCGGCTGGCTGCTCGCCAGCAGTTGCCGTCGCCTTGTCTTCGACGCTGCTCACAGCCGTCTCCCGGGCCGCTTCGACGCTCGCTCGCCGCGCGACCAGGGCGCCGCGCTGCCTCGCCCGGGAGCCTATCGGGCGGATCTGTCGCCTCGGGAATGAACTCCTCGTCAGCAGGGCGTGGCAGCTTCGCGCGCGGCGAACGGCCGTGGCCCGTCTTCTCGCCGACACGTAAATCAGGCAGAAAGGCCTGGCCGCCCGCCGCGCGTGACGGTCCCAGCTGCGGGTGCGGATTCAGCCCACTGGCGGCGGCCATGCGGCGAGTGGGTGGCCGAGTTCCCACTCATGGCCGAACGGATCCACCAGTCGGCCGAGACGCCATCCATGCTCGTTGCCAACCGGGCTCATCTGCGTTGCTCCGGCTTCGACTGCCGAACGCATCAGCGACTCAGGATCGTCGACGATCAGAAGGACCCGGCCCGTCGCGCCGCCGATCGCGGCGGGCTCGAACCGGTGCAGCTGATCGGACGCGCTCGAAACCCAGAATCGCGCGCCGTCCACCGACAACTGGGCAACGACGTCGTCCTCTGCGGGCCCGCTGATGCGATGTTCGACCTTCGCGCCGAAGGCCTGCTGGTAGAACGCGACGGCGGCAGGCCCGTCACCAACCCAGAGCTCCGGTTGGATATCGGCCCGAGCTTCGCCCACAGGCAGAGTATTGGTGCTGATGCCGGCGCACGTCAACCTGGCCGCATCGCCCAGGCCGCGGGCCGGCGTTCGCATCAAGCCGACGCCGATCGCCTCAGTCAAGATCTGCTGGCCGGAGCGGGCGAACGCGGCCCGACAAGGCGACGGCCGGAATCGAACCGGCGTACACGGCTTTGCAGGCCGCTGCGTAGCCACTCCGCCACGTCGCCAGCGCGCTCTAGCGTATCTCGGAGGCCGCCCGATCGGCGTGTCGCGACGCGAGTGCCGTACGCGAGACCGTGGCGGGCGCCCGGCTCGATCGTTACGCTTAACGACCCCAGGGCGATTAGCTCAGCTGGGAGAGCGCCGCCTCGACAAGGCGGAGGTCACTGGTTCGAGCCCAGTATCGCCCATGGAATCCGGTGCGCACGAACGTGCTTGCCTGCGCGGTGGCATCGGAGAAAGTCCCTGTGATGAGACCAAACCACGTCATATCTCGTGGCTGGTGCGGCGCATGATGCGCGCCCGGTCGCACAGAGCGCGCCGGCGCCTCGGCCGTGCGAGCGCCGTCGCGGCGCTGGTCGCGGCGCTCGTGATCGTGGCCTTCGCCGGGATCAGAGATGCGGCCAGCTCGAGTGCGTCGATCCGCCTCCCCGCTGCCAGGCCGGCTCCAATGCTCACGCTCTCGCATGGGTTTGCCCGCGCGGTCCGCTACGGGGAGCTGGTCAAGGACTACCAGTTCGCCGGCTCGAGGCTGCCGGCCGGGTGGTCGGCGTCGGCCGGCGACAGCCACGGATTCCAGGCCACGATGTTTCAGCCGTCCCGGGTGCGGATGACCGGTTCCTCAGTGGCGCTGAGCGCGATCCGGGCGCCGCTCTGGGGCTATCCCTACCAGTCGGGTTGGATCTCGACCGAGGGCAGCTTCTCGATGTCGTACGGGATGGTCGACTTCCGGGCGAAGATGCCTGCCGGTCAGGGGTTGTGGTCGGGGCTGTGGCTGGACCAGCCGGACCACAGCAACCCGTGGGGCGAGATCGATGTGCAGGAGATGCTGCTCGGAGACACGCACACTGTCTACGGGAGCCTTCATGACTGGGCTCCGAGTCCCGTGTGGAGCGAGCTCCAGAGCACCACCTTGGCCGCCGACGCATCGCAGGGCTTCCACGACTACCAGGTGATCTCGCAGCCGGGAATGATCACCTGGGCGGTCGACGGCGTGGCGTACGCCCAATACACGAAGGCGCAGGCCGTCGCGGCGGGTCAGCCCTGGCCTTTCGACGACGGTACGGGCTTCTTCCTGATCGCGGACCTAGCCGTCGCGGGGGCATCGGAGTGGGGCGGCGCGCCCAACTCCGCGACGGCCTTCCCGGCGACGATGGAGATCAGGTCCGTGAAGGTCTGGGAATGAGAGGCAACCGTCTCGCCACCCACGACGCCAACCCCGGTAGCTCCGCGAGAGGCCTTGCCGCGACCGCGCCAGCAATGCGCGGATTCTCACAACCAGACCGGTGAACGCCGGTATCATTCCGCGATCGATCTGGTTGAAGGGATGTCGACACAGATGAGGATTGACGATGCACCCGGCTCGCGGCTCCAAGATGGCAACCGAGACGGCGCGCTCCGCTTGCGGTGCCGGCGCGGGTGATCCGCGCCCGAAGCGTGGCCTCGCGCGGCGACGTCTGCTTGCCGCTGCCATGGCCGGTCTGCTCGTCGCTGCGGCTGCGGCGTCGACCCCGAGTGTGGGTCTTGGCGGCGTCGCCGCCTCCGGGGCCCATGCCGGCGCTCGCAAGCCGGCGGCCGTGCTCGCCTCGCCCGCGTCTACACATCCGCTGATCCTGGCGAAGAGCCCGAAGCCGAAGCTCCATTCGGGAAAGACGAATGTCGGGCTGTTCACGGCGATTCCGGCCACGGTCCCGGCGGCCGGCGGCACCGTTCGGCTGCTGGCGGTGGTGCAGAGCGCGACGAGCTGCAGGTTCGTATCGTCCAAGGCGCTCAAGCAGCTGCCCGCCACCGAGCGCTGCGCGTCCGGAAAGGCCTCGATCGAGGTCAAGCTGCCCCGTAACACCACCTCGGCCCAGCGGACGTACCACTTCCAACTTCTCGCCAGCGGCCCGCACGGCGCGACGAGGACGGCGCCGGTCACGGTCGTCGAGCGGGCTTCGGCGCTGCCGGCCGCTGCCCCGGTGATCGAGACTCAGCCGGCGAGTCGCAGCGTGGTCGCCGGATCGAGTGTGACGTTCGCGGCGACCGCATCGGGGAGCGCCAGCGTCCAATGGGAGGTCTCGACCGACGGCGGGCACGACTGGAGCAACATCGCCGGCGCCACCCCCGGAAGCTACTCGTTCGACGCGGCGACCGCAGAGAGCGGCGATGACTATCGGGCCCTGTTCTCGAGCCGCGGAGGTAGCACAGCGACCGCGGCGGCGACGCTGACGGTCTCGGCGCCCACGGGGTCGCAGAACGGCCAGCAGGGAGACCAGGGGGCTGTGTCCGCCGGCGTGAGCGACCAAGCGCCCGTGATCACGCTGCAGCCGGTCGGCGACGCCACCGACGGCGGAGGCACCGCGACGTTCGCCGCGTCGGCGTCGGGTGCGCCCACGCCGAGCGTTCAGTGGCAGGACTCGCAGGATGGCACGAATTGGATCGCTATCAGCGGTGCGACCTCCTCCACCTACTCCTTCACGGCAACCACCGCGGAGAACGGCTACGAATACCGGGCGGTGTTCACCAACAGCGCCGGGTCGGTGACCACCAACGTCGTGCTTCTCAGTGTTGTGGAGTACGCGATTCCACCGTCGGTCACGAGCCAGCCGCTGAGCCAGACCGTCGTCGTCGGCGCGTCGGTCACTTTCACCTCGTCCTCCTCCGGCGGCGTGCCGTCCCCGACCGTGCAATGGCAGTACTCGTCTGATGGAGGGCTCGATTGGGTGGACATACCCGGAGCGACGTCGACGACCTACTCATTTACTGCGGAGCTCAGCGATAACGGACACCAGTACCGCGCCGAGTTCCTGAACCCAGCCCCGGTGCCCTCACAGTCCGCCACGCTGACGGTTTCCGAGCCGGTGGCCCCCGCGATCACCGTCGAGCCGATCGCGGACAACGCGTTCGTCGGCGGCGCGGCGTCGTTCACGGCCGCGGCCTCCGGTGTCCCCACGCCGACGGTGCAATGGGAGATCTCGACCGACAATGCCACCACATGGACTGCGATTGCGGGAGCGATCTCGGCGACCTACACGTTCGACCCGGCGCCGGATCAGAGCGGCGACTGGTTCAGGGCCGTTTTCACGAACGTGGCCGGAAGCGCGACCAGCGCCGCCGAGCCGCTGACCGTGACAGTTCCGCTTTCGGCTCCGGTGATCACCCAACAACCGGCGACGCAGGCCGTCGTCCTGGGCTCCGACGCGACCTTCTCCGCCCAGGCGTCGGGTAGTCCCACGCCGAGCGTGCAATGGCAGGTCTCGGTTAACGGCGGCAGTACCTGGGGCCCCGTGTCTGGTGCAACGTCCTCGACTTACACGCTCACGCCGACCGAGGACGAGAGCACCTTCGAATATCGCGCCGCGTTCACCAACTCCCAGGGCACCACCTACACCGACCCGGCGAGCCTGATCGTGGGCGACGCCCCGATCAGCACCCGCAACTGGTCTGGTTACGGCGCGACGGCAGCGAACGGCACCTTCGACTCGGTGACCGGCGACTGGACGGTCCCCAGCGCGACCTGTCCGCCCGGTGCGACGACCTACTCGGCTGAGTGGATCGGCATCGACGGTCTCGTGAGCTCAAGCGTCGAGCAGGACGGCACCGACTCGGACTGCTCTGCGGGCGTGGCGAAGTACTACGCCTGGTATGAGATGTACCCCCTGGGCGGGGTTGACCTCTCGGGCGCCTATCCGGTGGCGCCCGGAGATTCGATGAGCGCCACCGTCAGCTTCGCCGTGTCAACCTCCACCTGGACGCTCCAGATCGAAGACCTCACCGCGCAATGGACGTACTCCTACACCCACGTCGAATCCGGGCTCGACCAGTCGTCGGCGGAGTGGATCGCCGAGCGCCCGCAACTGTGCACGGGCCAAGGCTCGAACCAAAAATGCACGCTCAGCTCGCTCGCCGACTTCGGCAGCGTGACCTTCAGCGGTGCAACGGCCAACGGGGAGTCGATCACGGCCCCCAGCCTGAACGCGAGCGCGATCGAGATGACGAGCTCGACCAATCCCTCGGCGCTGCTTGCGCTCCCCGGACCGCTGATCGGTTCCGGGTTCATTGACACCTGGTACGCCAACAGCTGAGCATCCGCCGCGAGGGCCGCTACCCCCGGCTTGCCGGCAGCGGGCCGCTACTCGGTCGCGACCGGGGCGAGGACGAAGATCTCGACGCCGAGATCCGGGTCGATGTGGTTGTTGCTCATGAACGCCACGACCTCGCG
>JBEKSK010000044.1:0-12901 GCA_049517155.1 Solirubrobacteraceae bacterium | reverse complement strand
CGATCCAGTCGCCGAGCTCGCGCAGCGGGGTCGCAGCGATACCGTCCGGATGGTTGTCGATCACGAGCAGCGAGAGGTCCGCCAAGACGTCGGTCTGATACATGCGGATCGCCTGCACGGTGAACCACACGCCGTCGAAATCGTCATACGTCGACATGCCGACGCACAGACGCGGCGCGGCGCCCGGCGCCGCGCGATCAACGGTGTCGCGCTGCGGCGTGTCCCTGGGGCCCGCGGATTGATGACCGCGGACCCGGCGAAACGGACGTGCGGCCGCCTCGGCATCCGGTATCACGCCCACCTCGGTTCCGGCCGCAAGGGCCCTCGGATCTGCCGCGAGCACCCCGGCGGCCCACCGACGCTGCCCGTCGGTGTAGAGCGACGCGTGCTTCAGCACGATACGGGCCCTGATCTCCTGGTCCTTACCGACCAACCTGGAGTACAAGCCGTCGTGTACGCGGTAGTGCCACAACGCGCCGGCTGCCCTGACGCCGATCCAGCCGTGCTCGATGCAGCCGATCCAGAAATCCCAGTCGGCATGTCCGATCTCGGTGTCATAGCCCCCGACCTGCTCCCATGCGGCGCGGCGAAACAGCGAGGCGCTGCCGACAAGGTTGACGTGGAGCTCGGTTTGCGTGTCCCACTCCCGAAGCTGCTGGACGGCCCCGTCCTCGTCAAAGCCGAGGATGTCCCCATAGGCGATCGCCGCCAACGGGTGCCGCTCGAGCGCCGCCACACACGTTTCAAGGAAGGCGCTGTCGAGACGATCGTCAGCGTCGAGGCACAGCACGTATTCAGCTGTCGTAGCCTCCACGCCGACGTTGCGACTCGCTCCTGCCGAGCCGCTGTGCCGCGTGGATATGAGCCGGATCGAAGCCTCCGAATGGGAGGCGACAAGCCGCTGCGCGACCTCGCGAGAGTCGTCGGTGCTGCCGTCGTCGACGATGATTATCTCGTCCGCGCAAAGCGTCTGGGCGACGACGCTCTCAACCGCCTCGGCCAGGTAGCGGCCGTAGTTGAAGCAGGGGATGACGACTGCGGCACGCATCTCGCTCTCACACCGTGTCAAATCAGGGGCCGGGGTACGCCGGCGACGGTCGCGTCGCTATCGCTGTCGCAGCCTAGCGGACAGCTAACGGTGCCTGACAGGCATCCCCGCACGACCGCCTGATCGATCCATCGACGGCGGTCGGCCGCGACGCGGCGCACCTCTCGCTCGTAGGCTGCGAAGAGGCCGTTGAGGTCCGGCCCGAACCTGCTGAACGTAGACCTCATCGAAGCCGGCCTGCTCGTAGCGTTCCACCAATCCAGGTGGCGGTCGATATCGGTCAGCCGCTGCGGGATCGCTCGTGGCGTGGCGCGCGCCGGCCGACGATCAGGCGCTCGCGGTCGAGCATTGTCGCGGCGCCCCAGCAGGCGAGGCCGTCGAGCACGACAAAGGCGAGGCCGATCGCGACGGCCGAGAGCACCGTCGGCGCGATCACTCGGAAGGTGATCAGGACCGCCAACCCGAGCGGCGGCAGGCTCGCCAGTGTCGAGAGTTGCTGGGCCACGCGCACGTCGGTTGACCGCACGGACACCGCCATGCCGACACATACCGACCAGGTGGCGAGCAGCGGCGTGAACAGCACCTCCACGAGGATCGGCGGAACCTGCCATAGATCGGAGAACACCGCGTGCGCCGCCCAAATGCGCACGGCGACGACGAAGGCCGCATACAACACGTAGGTGACGGCGACCGCGGGCAGCACGGCCGCGAGGCCCTTGCCGAGCATCAGCTCGCCACGGCGGACGGGGGTGGTGAGCAGCGGCTCGAGCGTACCCTGGTCGCGTTCGCCGACGACCGAGTAGGAGGAGATGGCGGCGGGGAGGATCACGGGCACGATCAGCATCAGCAGTAGGACCGAGCTGACCACGCTACGCACGGCCGAGGTGCTCGCGGAGGCGCTCAGCGAGAAGATGCTGATCATCGGGCCGGTGAGGAACAGCACCGGCAGGATGCCCATCGTCACCACGATCGCGCGGTTGCGCCGGAACTGGCGAAGCTCCTTGCGGAAGACGGCCCGCACGCGCCCCCGATCGATGTTCACGGGCGCCTCGCCTCCACGTCCTCATCGATCAGCTCCAGGTAGACGTCCTCGAGCGAGTGTCTGCGCTCGCTGATCGAGAGCACGTCGGCGCCTGCGGCGACCAGCGCCCTGGTCAGCTCGGGCGCGGCGGTACGCGGGTCGGAGACGGTCAGCTCGTAGCCGTCGGCGCCGTCCGAATGCCAGCCTGCGAAGCCGGGGACGGCAGCGAACAAGCGCTCGGGGGCCTCCAGCGGCGCGAGCGTGGTGACCGCGAGGGAGCGCGCGAACAGGCGCTCGCGCAGCTCGTCGGGGCGGCCCACGGTTCGCAGCCTTGTGTTGAGGATCGCAACGCGGTCGCACATCCGCTCGGCCTCCTCGAGGCGATGGGTCGTGAGGAAGATCGTCACGCCACGCTGTCGTAGGGCGGTGATCAGTTCGTGCACCTCGCGCGAGGCGACCGGGTCGAGCCCCGAGGTCGGCTCGTCGAGGAACAGGACCCGCGGGTCGCTCAGCAGCGCCCGCGCGATCGCGACGCGCTGCTTGAGTCCCTTCGACAGGCTGCCGCACGGGTCGCCTGCGCGCTCAACGAGGTTGACGGTGGCGAGCGCCTGCTCGATCCGCGGGCGAACGTCCGCAAGTCCGTAGAGGCCGGCGAAGAACTCCAGGTTCTCGGCGACCGTGAGCCGCGGATAGAGACCCGGAGCCTCCGGCATGATCGCGATGGCGCTGCGGATCGCGACAGCGTTCTCGGGAACGAGCGGGATGCCGGCCACGACTGCCGAACCTTCGCTTGGTGCGATCAGCGTGCCGAGCGTCCGTACGGTCGTGGTCTTGCCCGCGCCATTCGGCCCGAGGAAGCCGAACACCTCGCCCCACCCGACGCTGAACGAGACGTCGGCCAGGGCGGTACGCTCGCCGAAGCGCTTGGTCAACCCCTCGACGATGATCGCCTCGTCGCCGGCAGGCCCGCGCAGGCGGGTCGGCGTCGACGCCTCAGCCCGCAGCCTGGCGATTGCGGCCACCTGCTCCGGCGTGCGCTCCACCGGCTCTCGCGGCGCGACCGCAGGCGCCTCCTCGGCCGCATTCGCCGCGTCCTGCCGCTCGCCGGACAGTCGCCAGCCGACCCCGGTGTACACGGCGACCAGCGCAAGCACGATGACGATCCGGGCGGTCGAGGCGTGCACCACCAGCAGCGCGACGATCGCGGCGGCGAGCAGGACGCCCGCGATCACCCATCCCTGCCAGGCCAGCGGCCGGTAGCCCACCCCGTAGCGGCGGCGGACGAACCATGGCCGTGACCGCGTTCCGAGCTCCGGAGGCGGCATCGTCAGGCGACTATACGGGGAGTCCGGCGCGCGCTCGACTTCGGACAGGAACCGCACCCGCGGCGGCGAGGTCGATCAGGAAGCGGATGCAATACCGCTCGCTCAGATTGACCATAGACGCGGCGAAAGACGATTCCGGCCCAGCCCGGTTTTCGTGCATGGCCGCTACGGTAGTCGCGTGCGGATTGCGACCTGGAACGTCAACTCGGTCAAGCAGCGCCTGCCGCGGCTCCTGCCGTGGCTCGCCGAGCGCTCTCCGGACGTGGTGTGCCTGCAGGAGACGAAGCTCGCGGACGCCGCCTTCGATGCGCTGCTCGGCGACGAGCTGGCCGCCCGCGGCTATCTGGTCGCGCGGCACGGCGAGGCGCGGTGGAACGGCGTCGCGATCCTCTCGCGCGCGGGACTCGATGATGTCGAGGCCGGCGTGGACGGCGCGCCGGGCTTCCCGGAGGCCGAGGCCCGCGCGATCGCCGCCACGTGTGGCGGGATCCGGGTTCACTGCGTGTACGTGCCCAACGGGCGCGAGCCCGGGTCCGCCCACTACCTCTACAAGCTCGAGTGGCTGGCGGCGCTTCGCTCCGCCCTCGCAGCGGGCTCGACCGACGCCGTCGTCTGCGGCGACATGAACATCGCGCCCAGCGACGCTGACCTCTTCGATCCCGCCGCCTTCATTGGGCACACGCACGTGACGGTGCCTGAGCGCGCCGCGCTATCGCAGCTGCAGTCGCTCGGCCTGCACGACGTCGTCCGCGAGCGCTGGCCTGAGCAACGCATCTTTACTTACTGGGACTACCGCGCGGGAATGTTTCACCAGGATCGCGGGATGCGGATCGACCTTGTGCTGGCAAGCGCGCCGGTCGCCGCTCGGGTCCGGGCCACGTGGGTCGACCGCCAGGCACGCAAGGGCACCGGTCCGAGCGACCACGCGCCGGTGATCGTCGACCTCGACGAGGCGCCGGACGGCGACATCGGCCCCGTCGTGCCGCCGCCGTCGGCGCCCGCCACGGGCAAAAGGCGGATCACGCCACAGGCGCGCGAACGCTGAGAAACACTTGCATGCTGAGCGATTGTGCTCGCGCGTGCCGCTCCGAGCCGGCGCGGGTAATCCGAGGGAGCGGATATGGCAGTGGCTTCGGTTCTCGGCTGTGACGGCGCCGTCAAAGCCGGTTGCTGCGGCGTGCGCGCCACGCTCGGTCCGGACGATGCCCACTGGACCCGCCCCCGACGGGCTCGTCGCCCACATCGCCGAGGCCAAGCCGGGTGATGCGTGAGGCGCACACGGTTGCCGCGCTGCGTATCGCTTCCCAGCCGCTGCTCGAGCGCTCGGGCCAGTTGGGCGACGGGGACGACCCCCAGGCGCTCGCTCACACAGCGATTGCGAGCTTGCAGATGCCCCCGAGCTGAGCGTATCGCGCGCCTCCCCATGGGCAGCCCTGGTTTCGAACTTCGCGCGGCGGGAGGCCATCAGCAGCTCGGCTGCTCTCCGCCGCGCGAAGGGAGTTAGGAGGCTGCAGGTGTTGGGACGATCGGGGTGCCGCGGCGCTCGCCCTGTTTGCTGCCGAGTCCGGGGAGCAGGGTGAGGCAAAGGCCTGCGACGGCTACGTGCATGACCATCAGCGGTAGCACTGTGGAGGCGGTCGCTGTGTGAGAGTAGGCGTGTCCTGCCCAGATTGCGATGTCAGGGATGAATGACAACACGAGGGCGACCGGCGCGACGCGCCAGAAGGTGCGAATCGGCTGGCTGGAGAAGGTGTTCAGCAAGCGGCACGCTCCGGCCGCCGCGAGCACGCCGAGCACGGTGAGCATGACCACGCTGCCCAGCTTGAGCGGAGTGAACGCCGCCGGTACGGTCACCACGTTTAGGGCGATCGCTCGGACAACGAGCACGGTGATGACCGATCCGGCGAGGGTTACGGCCGTGGCCAGGGCGAGGCGGCGTGTCCCGAACCGTGGGTCTGGCTCTGTCTTCATGAGTATCGCTCCTTGGATTGGGGGTGCGACGTGCTAACACGACGCTACGCAGTGGGCCGCGCGATGTCGTCGTCCGCAGGGGCGAACGGGGGACCATCGAGCGAGCCGCCTGCGGCCGTCGTCTCATCCGCAGGGATGAGAGGCCGCGACGGGGCGCTCGCTCTCGATTTCCTCAGCGAGCCATTGGCTGCCGACGCCGGGACGCTCAGCATCCGCCTGTGGCCTTGCGAGTTACTCGGCCGTCTCGCGCGGCGTGATGAGACCGGTCTCGTAGGCGTAGATCACGGCCTGGACGCGGTCGCGTAGGCTGAGCTTGCCGAGTATCCGTGAGACGTGCGACTTGACCGTCGCCTCCGAGACGACCATGGCGGCAGCGATCTCGGCGTTGGAGAGGCCGGCGGCGAGCATCCCGAGGACCTCTTCTTCGCGGTCGGTGAGGCCGGCCAAACCGTGGGCGTCGCGGGACACCGCGGCGGGTAGGCGGCGCCCGACCTGGTCCAGCAGCTGACGCGTCACTGCCGCCGAGAGGACCGCGTCGCCGGCCGCGACGGCGCGCACTGCCGCGAGCACGTCCTGGGTCGGTGCATCCTTGAGCAGGAACCCGCTCGCGCCGGCTCGCAGCGCGTCGATGATGTAGTCGTCCAGCCCGAAGGTGGTGAGGATCAGCACTCGCTGGTCCGGTAGCCGGCGCGTGGCCTCGATGCCATCCATCACGGGCATGCGTATGTCCATGAGCACGACGTCGGGCCGCTGCGCCCTGGCCAGGCTGACGGCCTCCTCTCCGTTTTCGGCCTCGCCAACGACGCTGATGTCGCCCGCGGATTCAAGCACCGATTTGAACCCGGCTCGCATCATCGGCTGGTCATCAGCGATGACGACGCGCAGCGGCGTCATGAGTCGACTCCGAGATAGGGCAGCACGGCCGTGACCTCAAATCCTCGCCCCGCCCCGGGACGGGCGCTCAGCGTCCCCCCGAACATCGCCACGCGCTCGCGCATGCCGACGAGGCCGTGCCCGTCGTTCGGCGCCTGCTCCCTCGGCGCGTCGGGCGCATCGCCGGCGTCGGCGATCGTTAGTCGCAGTCCCTCCTCAGCGTAGTCGAGAGTCACATGCGTATCCGCGCCGGCGGCGTGCTTGACCACGTTGGTCAGGGCTTCCTGGATGATGCGAAATGCCGAGAGGTCTTCGCTCTGAGTCAGCGCCCGCGGCTGACCACGCACCGTGAGCTCGATGCGCAGGCCAGCCGCGCGGGCCTGCTCCACGAGCCGGTCGATGTTGGCGAGACCCGGCTGTGGCGCGAGTTCCGCCGTTGCTCTGTCTGTCCGCAACAGCCGCAGGGTGCGGTGCATCTCGGCCATCGCCTGGCGGCCGAGGTCCGCGATCGCCGTCGTGTCGCTCGCGACGCGGGGGTCGTCGATCGCCGCACCGAGTCCCTGTGCCTGCACGACCATCAGGCTCACGTTGTGAGCTATGACATCGTGAAGCTCCTGCGCTATGCGCACACGCTCAACTGCGACGGCTCGATCTGCCAGTAGCTCGCGCTCGCGGTCCAGCCGCTCGGCGCGCTCGCGAAGCCCGTCGATCAGCCGCCGGCGCGCACCGACGTAGAGTCCGAGCGCCACCGCGGCGGCGCACGATGCCGCACTGCCGATCGCGAATCCCAGCAGCCGGCCCGCGTCGAGGGCGCCGCCCCAACCGGCGGTCGCGACGATCGAGGCGACGGCGACGGCAAGCGCGGCGGCCGCGGACAGCTGCCACGGGCGGCGGGAAGCCATGGCGAACAGGACCACTAGGGCTGGCAGCAGCAGCGTCGGGTCGTCTGGGATCACCAGCGTGACCGCGATCGCGAGCACCAGTGCTGGAATTGGCTGGCGCTCGCGCCAGAGCACCGCCACCACGGCGGCCAGCGCGAGGAGCAGCACGAACGGCTCGTGCCGGTGTGCCGCGGTGATGCTCAGCGCCAGGATCACGGGGACCGAGACGACCGCGGCGAGCGCAACGTCACGCCTGCTGAGCGGCAGCCGGGAGATGCGCGCGATCGGGGCCGGGGACATCGTCTGAGGATAGCCCCGGCCCCGCGCGATCAAGCCGCCGCCAACGCGCAATTGCTTCACACGTCGCGCCGCATCAGGACCACTGCACCGGCGGCGAGCGTCGCGGCGCAGTAGCCGGCGAATACCGCCAGACCCGCCCACGGCGAGAGCGTATGGGCGTGGGCGGCGATGTCCATGATCGCCGCGCCGGCGTTGCTCGGCAGGTAGGGGTCGATCGCGTTGGCGAGACTCGACGGCAGGATCCCGACCAGCGGCGGGATCACGAACATGACCGCGGCGAACGTCGCGATCCCGGCTGCCGTGTTGCGCAGGATCGTCCCGAGACCGAGGCCGAACAACCCGACGAGCATCAGGTAGACCGCTGACCCGAGCACTGCGCCCGCGACCCCGCTGTGGGAGAAGGCGATCTGGATGTGTTGAGATGACAGGAACGCCTGTCCTGCGAAGAACGCGATCAGCGTCGACGGCAGCGCCACGGCGAAGCCGACGAGCGCGAACACACCGATCTTGGCCCAGAGCACCGGCAGCCGCGTGGGCACCGCCGCGAACGTTGAGCGGACCATGCCCGTGCTGTACTCGCCGGTGATCAGCAGCACGCCCAGAACACCGATCGCGAGGACACCGAAGTCGACACCAAGCAGACTCGTGGACAGAGGATCGAAGCTCGCCTTGTCGGCGAGGCTCATCGAGCTCCAGCGCCCCGCGGTCGCCGCGCTGGCGATGACGCCGAAGCCAATCGTCGCCACCACGGTGATCAAGAGCGTGTACCACGTGGAGCGCAGCGACCGGAGCTTGGTCCACTCCGAGAGTGCGACGCGGCGCTGGGTAACGCGGGTCGCCGGAGCCTTCCGCGGCCTGACAGGTGTGACGGTGGCGGAGTTCATGCTGCCATCCTTTCCTGCTCGTCGATGGTTGTGGTTGCAGTGCTGTCGGACCCGCGGTACTCGATCTCGTCGTGCGTGAGTGCCATGAACGCCTCCTCAAGGGAGACCTCCACCGGCGTGAGCTCGTACAGGACGAACCCGGACGATGCAGCGCTGCGGCCAATGTCGTCCGAGCTCAGTCCCTCGATCTCGAGAACGCCGGGCTCATCGCTGGACACCCGCACGTCGGGCGCGAGCAGCATTTCGCGCAGCTCACCCGCCTGCGGCGTGCGGACGCGGACGACGTTCTTCGATGACTCATGCACGAAGTCGCTCACGCTGATGTCGCGGATCAGGCGTCCGCGCCCGATGATGATCAGGTGCTCGGCCGTGAGGGCCATCTCGCTCATCAAGTGCGAGGAGAGAAAGACGGTGCGACCCTCGGCCGCGAGTGAACGCAAAAGGTCCCTGATCCAGTGGATCCCGTCGGGATCCAGGCCATTGATCGGCTCATCGAGGATCACAACCTTCGGGTCTCCCAACAGCGCCGCGGCGATCCCCAAACGCTGACCCATCCCCAGTGAGAACTGACCGACGCGTGTACGCGCGACACCGCCGAGCCCGGCGAGCTCGATCAGCTCATCGACCCGCGCGCGTGCGATCCCGTGCGTCTGCGCCAGCGCCAGCAGATGGTTGTACGCCGAGCGCCCCGGATGCACCGCCCGTGCCTCCAACAGCACACCAACCTCATGCAACGGCGCGACGTGCTCACGGTAGGGCTTACCGCCCACCGTCACCCCGCCGCTCGTCGGCGCATCCAGACCGAGGATCAGGCGCATGGTCGTCGACTTGCCCGACCCGTTCGGGCCCAGGAATCCGGTCACGACGCCTGGCCGAACCACGAACGAGAGGTCATCGACCGCGGTCTTGTCGCCGTAGCGCTTCGTCAAGCTACTCACATCAATCATGGGTCGCGCTCCATCTCGTAGGTGGCTGTAGCAACCCCGACAACGCTAGGCCTGCCCGCCGTCGATGACATCGGCCATCATGCGAGAGGAGGGCGCAGCGAGCGAACGACATGACGCCGGCGTGTCATCCGCAAGGATGAGCGCCGTCAGCACGACAGGTTCGCGCCAGGCCAACGGTGCTACAAGCATTGGGCTGCCGCGTGACCGCGTGCAATCGTCGATGTCCGCGGCGCTCCGTGCACGGGAGCGCGATCTCGCTCGCCCTGGGCGGCGGGAACCTCGTCGCCCAGATCGTGCTCGACCTGGTCGCAGTCCTGGTCGGCGGAACCGCTCCTGCGGCCGCAACGCCGCTCGCTCCCACCTTCGGGCTCACTGCCCTTGAAGCGCCGGTGATGTTCGCGCGCTTGGCCGGGGCCGCGATGGATCAACTGCAGCTCAGCGGCGAGCGCCCCTCATGACGACCCCCCGTCGTGCTCGCCGCGGGATCGAGCCAGGGCGCGCAGCTCTCGGCGGAGCATGATCGACGGGCCGCCGATCAGTTCCCATGAGCGCGCGATCCCGATCAGGAAGCAGACGATCACAAGCACCGCGATCGTCGTCACCGGCCCGTCACGCCGGGCGTCCGACAACTGCGACAACCCGGCGGCGAGTTGAATGGCGAACGTGACAGCCAGACCAACCAAGAACACGGCATCGCGCAGCTCGCCGGGCTGGTCGCCTCTCACTCGCAGCAAAGAGAGCAGAGAGGCGAGCACAAACACCAACCCCAAGATCGCGACCACGAGCGCCGTCCCGCCAATCCGCACCCCCGGCACCAGCGCGAACAACGACACCACCAGCGCGTTCGTGAAGGCGGTCAGGGCCGCGGATGCGCGAACCCGGTGGGCCTGAGACCCATCTTCCGCAACTCGATCATGAGCCACGGAAATCGCGACGAACAGCAGCCCGATCAATGTTCCGGCGACCTCAGCGGTCGCACTGAACAGATTATGAAAGCCGCTCGGAAGCACAGCTCAATCGTGGCCGAGCCGTCGGACGCCCACACCCGCAGACCGTCGGTTGCTCTGTCAACGTGCGCCGACACCGCCGCACGGTCGCCGGGGAAGATCTCCCGGCCGGCAGCGGAGGTTGTTGGTGACCAGCGCGCGCTGTTCGCTGCGGGCGAGCGCCATGATCTCGCGGTCTGTGAGAACTTCGCGCGCGGCGTGGCCGCTGACGGCTTCGACGTCGTGTCCGCGGCCGCGAAGTTCGCGAGCGATCGCCGGAGAGAGAGCTTTACCGCTCAAGCACGGCGTGCCCGGCAATCCAGGCGGCGTGTCCTCGGCGGCCTCGCGTTCGTTGAGATCGATCCACTCGTCGATCTCAGCCGTATATGCGCCGTAGCAGGTGACCGCCGCTTGCACGAGCCCGACCGGCATCTCCAGATAGGGCGAAACGCGCAAAGGCGCGTGACGGTCGTACCGGTGCCGCTCGGAGTGGGTCGGCGATGATGAGGGGTTCTACGGCGCCGGCGTTTACTGCTTGGTGCCATTGTTACCGTGCTGTAACCGCACGCGGTGATGCTGGTGAAGGGCGGCGGCTACGCCGCCCTTCACCACCCGGTACGCACGCTCGGGAGAGGGAAAAGGAGCGCAATCGATGAGAGTGTTGGTGGTCGAGGATCACGCCAAGCTGGCGTTGACGGTGTCCACGGTGCTGCGAAGCGAGGGCATGGCGGTGGACGTGGTCTTCGACGGCCAGGACGCGCTTGACCATTTGGCCCTGACCCGTTACGACGTGGTCGTCTTGGACCGCGATCTGCCGGGAGTTCACGGCGACGAGGTGTGCCGCCGCTTGGTGTCTGAGGGCTGTGAGAGCCGCGTGCTGATGCTCACCGCTTCGGGCACGATCGGCGACCTCGTTGAGGGGCTCGGGCTCGGCGCCGACGACTACCTGCCCAAGCCGTTTGACTTCGCCGAGCTGGTTGCTCGGCTCCGCGCCCTCGCCCGACGGTCGATCCGTGCCGTGCCCCCCGCTCTCGTCCACGGCGACCTGGTCCTTGACTCTCCTCACCGCGCGGTCACGCGGGCCGGCCAGCGTGTCGCCCTCACCCCACGCGAGTTCGCGGTGCTCGAAGCTCTCCTGCGCGCCGGAGGAGCCGTGCAATCATCTGAAGCGCTGCTCGAAGTGGTGTGGGACGAGAACGCGGACCCCTTCAGTGCCACGGTCAAGACGACGATCAGCCGGCTGCGCTCCAAGCTCGGCGACCCGCCGATCATCGAGACAGTTCGCGAAGGCGGCTACCGAATATGAGTAGTACCGTGACTCGGCTCGCTGTGCGGCTCGGCGGGTCCAGGGTTCGCCGACGCACGGTCCGTGTCCGCCTTGCCGGCGTCTACGGGAGCCTGTTCCTGGTCTCGGGAGCGGCGCTGCTGGCGATCACCTACTTGCTCGTCGCCGGATGGCCCGATCTGCCCACGACCACCCTCCTTGGCGCCCCGGCCCTCTCGCACGCGCCATGGGCGGGGTGGGCGTTGGTCAACACCTCGTCAGGCGCGATCACCCAACTGGAGCCCGTCGGGGCTCCCGCGCTGGAGCGGGCCGCCGAATTGCACGACCTGCTGATTCGTTCCGGCATCGCCCTCGCGCTTATGGCGGTGGTCTCTGTGTGGCTGGGTTGGCTGGTCGCCGGCCGCGTGCTGCGACCCCTGCGGGCGATTACGGCGACCACGAACGAGATCTCCGAGGATAACCTCCATCAACGTCTCGGCCTCGAAGGGCCCGATGACGAGGTAAAGGACCTGGCCGACACCATCGACGGTTTGCTCAGCCGCCTCGAAGGAGCGTTCGACGCCCAGCGCAACTTCGTCGCCAATGCGTCCCACGAGCTGCGTACCCCGCTGACGCTCTCCCAGGCGCTGCTGCAGATGAGCCTACGCGATCCCCACACGACCGCTGAGTCCTTCCGCGCCACCTGCGAGGACGTCTATGCAGCGGGCCAACACCAAGAACGCCTGATCGATTCGCTGCTCGTCCTCGCTCGAAGCCAACGAGGCCTCGACCACCGAGAGCTCATCGACCTCGCGGCCCTCGTCGCCGACAGCGCGGCGGGCTACCAGTCGGCGGCGGCTGCCAAGGGGGTGCGCCTCGAAATCTGCGCCGACCATCCCGCCCCAATCACGGGGGACCGAAGCCTCGTCGAGAGGCTCGTTACCAACCTCCTGGAGAACGCGATCCGCCACAACACGATCGACGGATCGGCGCACCTTTCGGTCGGGCGGCAAAATGGCGAGGCGATCCTCCAGGTAAGCAACACTGGGCCGCTCGTCGCGCGAGCGAACGTCGCGCGACTCCTCGAGCCGTTCCAACGCGCCACCAACAAGCGCACCGCCGACGACGAGGGACTCGGCCTCGGGTTATCGATCGTCGCTGCTGTCGCCCATGCCCACGATGCAACCCTGACCGCCAGCGCTCAACCCAAAGGCGGTCTCGACATCGTCGTGCGCTTTCCGCGACGTGGCGCACAAACCGGCAGTGATCCGCATCGCGACGGCGCCCAGCATGCCACCGGAGCCGCCGCAGCCATCACCCACAGACCTTCGCCGAGCACAGTTTCATGACAACGCCACGGGACGCGACGCTGTTGCACCGCGCGACGGAGCGAGGCGCGCA
>JBEKSK010000043.1:0-13081 GCA_049517155.1 Solirubrobacteraceae bacterium | reverse complement strand
CGAACTCAAGCGCCGTGTGACCGACGGCGAGACGAATGCCGCGACCGTGATCCTCACATCTCCGTGGGAGGCCGAGAGCATGGCCGTGGCGGAGCTGCTGATGAGCCAGCGGCGGTGGGGTCACACCCGGGCGCGGCGATTCCTCGCCGGGGTGCCGATGACGGAGACCAAGACGATCGGCTCGATGACCGAGCGCCAGCGGCAGAACCTCGCCGCGATGCTCGAGGCACAGACGCCGAAAGCGCGGTCAGCCGCCGATTCGGTGCGCGCCGGCGCGTTCGCCTGAGCCGCAGCAGTGTGACTGCGTCACGCGCGCCGTGACGCAGTCACGCGCGCTGTGATGCGGCGCGCGTGAGAAGCGTGAGCCGGGGCGACGGGCGCGGATCCCGGCGCTTCTACGACGGGCGAAACGCCCGTGGATTGCTTTGTCCACGCGGACAAGGACCGCGCTGTCGCCAGCGCATATGGTGTGCTGGCTGCGCTGCTCGCAACGGGTCGCTTGCGCGACAAACCGGTCGGTCGCGCAAGTACCCACGATCTCCTCAGGAGGACCCACATGGCACGGACCCGGATTCACAACGTCTCCGCCGCTCAGTGGAGCGCAAACGGCGAGAGCCTCGGCGCCCAGGATCTGACACAGCCCGCGAACGAGATCTTCGGCGCGAACGTGTTCAGCGCCGCGGAGCAGCGCAAGCGGCTGCCCAAGCACGTCTTCTCCCTGCTGAGCGCGACGATCGGGCGCGGCGCCGAGCTCGACACCTCGCTCGCCGATGCCGTGGCCCAGGCGATGAAGGAATGGGCGCTGGAGAACGGTGCCACGCATTACACACACTGGTTCCAGCCGCTGACGGGGCTGACGGCGGAGAAGCACGACTCCTTCTACGGCCCCGCCGGCGACGGCACCGCGATGGCGGAGTTCTCGGGCAAGGAGCTGATCCAGGGCGAGCCCGACGCGTCGAGCTTCCCGACCGGCGGGATCCGGGCGACGTTCGAGGCCCGGGGCTACACGGCCTGGGATCCCACGTCCCCGGCGTTCCTGCTCGAGAACCCCAACGGCGCGCTGCTGTGCATCCCGACCGCGTTCGCGTCCTGGACGGGTGAGGCGCTCGACAGCAAGATCCCGCTGCTGCGCTCGATGGACGCCCTGTCGGGGGCGGCGCTGCGCGCATTGCGGCTGCTTGGCGACGAGGAATCCCAGCGGGTCTTCACGACCGTCGGCCCCGAGCAGGAGTACTTCCTGATCGACGAGCAGTACTTCTTCGAGCGCCCCGACCTGCTGACCACCGGGCGCACGTTGTTCGGCGCCAAGCCGCCGAAGGGGCACGAGCTCGACGACCACTACTTCGGCTCAATTCCCGAGCGCGTGCTGGCCTACATGCTCGACACCGAGATGGAGCTCGCGAAGCTCGGCGTGCCCGTCAAGACGCGTCACAACGAGGTCGCGCCGAACCAGTATGAGATCGCCCCGGTGTTCGAGGGCACCAACGTCGGCTGCGACCACCAGATGCTGACGATGCAGGTGCTCCAGAACACCGCTCGCCGCTACGGCCTCGTCTGCCTGCTGCACGAGAAGCCGTTCGCCGGCGTCAATGGCTCGGGCAAGCACAACAACTGGTCGATGGGCACCGACACCGGCAGCAACCTGCTCGAACCGGGCGACACGCCGCACGAGAACCTGTCCTTCCTGCTGTTCGCCGCGGCCGTCATCCAGGCCGTCGACACCCACCAGCAGCTGCTGCGCGCCTCGATCGCGAGCCCCGGGCAGGATCACCGTCTCGGCGCCAACGAGGCACCTCCGGCGATCATCTCGATCTTCCTCGGCAGCGAGCTCGAGGAGGTCTTCGCGGCGATCGCGGAAGGCCAGGCCGGCGCTTCCAAGCCGGGGTCTTTCCTCGGTCTCGGCACACCGGTGCTGCCGCCGCTGCCGCTGCATTCAGGCGACCGCAACCGCACCAGCCCGTTCGCGTTCACCGGCAACAAATTCGAATTCCGCGCGCTGGGCTCGAGCCAGTCTCCGGGCTTCCCGAACACGGTCCTCAACACGATCGTCGCGGAGGCGATCGATGCGCTCGCAGAGAAGCTCGAAGAGGCGCTGAAGGGCGGCGCGAGCCTCGAGAAGGCGGTCTTGGCGATCGTCAGGGACTCCTACAAGGCACATCGCCGGGTCGTCTTCAACGGCGACGGCTACTCCGAGGCCTGGCACAAGGAGGCCGAGCAGCGCGGGCTCGCCAACCTGCGCTCGACCCCCGACGCGCTGCCTTGGCTGATCGACAAGCAGACGCTCGGTGTCTTCAAGCACTACAAGGTGCTCTCCAAGCGGGAGATGGAAGCCCGCTACGAGGTCTTCACCGAGCAGTACTCGGTCAAGATCAACATCGAGGCCGAGACCGCGGCGTCGATCGCGCGGACGCTGCTTCTGCCTGCCGCGACGCGCCATTTGGCGCAGCTGCGAGAGGCCGGGGTCGAGGGGCTGATCGAGGAGACGACCGAGCTGGTGCACCGCTTCGTCGACGCGATCCTCGCGCTGGAGAGCGTCAACGCGGCGCACCCCGACGTCGAGGGAATGAAGCACGCGCTCTACATGCGTGACGAGGTGATCCCGGCGATGGACGGCGTGCGCGCGATCGCCGACCGCCTGGAGCGGATCGTGGCCGACGACCTCTGGCCACTGCCGAAGTATTCGGAGATGCTCTTCATCAAGTGAGCGGCGGGGAAGGCGGGTGTGGCGCCGCCTTCCCCAACCGCTTCACGCTGACGCCCAAAGAGCCGGCGCCCCAGGGGGTGCGGGGCGCCGGTCGACTACTGGGAGGAGGTGCGTTGCGATCTGTGTCGCCGAAATAGTGTGCCGAAGCTCAGCTGGCGCTGTTGAAGAGTTGCTGAAGATGCGCGCCCGCCAGCGCCAGCTTCTGGGCCCGCGTGAGGCGCTTGATGCGCGCCTCCTCACGCCGAGCGGCACTCGCGTCCGCCATCGGGAAGCTCGCCAGCAGCTCCACCGGCAGGCGCGAGCGCGTGTAGCGAGAACCGGCGCCGGCGCGGTGTGAAGCGAGGCGGCGCTCGACGTCGACCGTCCAGCCGGTGTAGAGCGAGCCGTCGGCGCAGCGCAATAGGTAGACCCAGGCGTCGGACATCGCGAAGTCAAACTACGCCGCCCGAGCCCGATCGCCTGCGCCGGGCGCAGGCGGCGCTCAGATGATCGTGACCTCGCTGCCGGCGCCGTGGCGCTGCTCGGCGACGTTCAACGTCACCGGTGAGGTGTGCATCGCGCGCAGCTTGACGTCGCGCCACGACATCCCCTCGCGCAGCAGCGCCGGGATCCCCATCGCCATCGCCGTCGTCACCTCGACCGCCTGCAGGACGATCCCGTAGGCGATCGCATCCGCGGTCGAGACGTGGAAGGCACCCGCCAGCACCGCCACGCAGGCCGCCTGGAAGACGCCGACGTTCGAGGGCGCAGCCGGCAGCACGGCGGTGACGTTGACCGCGAACAGCACGCCGGCGGCCGCCGCGAGGCCGGCGCGATGGTCCAGGCCAAGCGCCACCAGCAGCACGTAACAGGACGCGCACTGCAGCGCCCACGCGCCGAGTTGCGCCGTGACGGCGATCGCCGCAAGGCGCGGCTCGCGGAACACGCGCATGCCGGTCCTGACACGCACGAGCGTCCCGGCCAGGCGGGCGCGCAGCAGCTCCAGGCGCGCCGAGCGCGAAGGGCCGCCGCGACGGCCGAGCACCAGTGGCGCGGCGAGGATGATCGCCACCAGCGCCGCCGGCCCGACCGCGACGGCGATCAGCGCCGAGTGGCGTCCGTTGAAGAGGTTGACGCTCGTGAACATGACCGCACCCAGGCCCGCGAGCGCCACCAGGTTGAGCAGCGTCTGCGAGACCAGCGTGCCGACGACGATCGGGAAGGTCTCAAGCGGGCGCCCGACGCGGCGTGCGACGATCAGCGACCGCGAGGGCTCACCGAGCCGCGCCGGCAGAGTGGCGCTCATCAGCACACCGATGAAGGTGCCCTGCATCGCATCCGCGCGGCGAACCTTCGCGCGCGGCAGCGCGGCGCGCAGGATCGCGTGCCACGCGAAGCCGCGCGAGACCATCGCCGCGCACATCAGCACGCAGCCGATCAGCACCCACGACGGCTGCGAAGTCACCAGCGCGCTCGTGATCCGCCCGACGCCGATGCGCGTGACGGCCAGGGCCGAGACCGCGACGGCGGCCAGCGCGATGAGCGCGACGGCGCCGCGCCGCACGCCGGCGAGCGTCTTCGAACGCCGCGTGCGCTCGTCGCGCTCGAGACTCGCCAGGCGACGCTGCGCGGGCCGGTGGCCGGCGAGGTCGGCGCTCGCGGCGCCGATGCGAACCGCGGCGCGCTCGCGGCGGGTGGCCGGCGCGGGTGTCGCGATCGCATCCGCGTAGGCGCCGAGCACCTCGTCCGCCACGAGCGGCCAGGCGTAGCGGCGCACGTTCTCCCGCGCCGCCAGGGACATCGCGTCGCGCCGCGTGGGGTCGTAGGCCAGATCGAGCAGCGTCTGAGCGAGCGCGCTCGCGTCGGCGCGGCCGAACAGGACCCCGTCGACGCCGTCTCGCACGACGTCGTCGTAGCCGGGGATGTCAGAGGCCACAACCGGCGTGCCGACCGCGAAGGCCTCGGTCAGCACCATGCCGAAGCTCTCGCCGCCGAGCGAGGGAGCAACGAGCAGGTCGGCGGCGCCCAGGACCGCGGTCTTCTGCGCGTCGTCGATCTTGCCGAGCGCGGTGACGCCGCGCAGGTCGACCATCATCGTCTCGAGCTGCGCCTGCTCGACGCCGATCACATCGAGCGTGAAGGGGACGTGCTCACGCAGCGCCTCGAGCGCTCGCAGCACGACCGGCAGCCCCTTGCGCTCGACCGCCTGACCGACGAAAACGAGCCGCAGCGGGTGCTCGTCGGTCGGCACGGCGGCAGCGGCGCGCTCGACCTCCCCGGGCACGACGACGCCGTTGGGGATCACACGGTAGTGACCGCCGAAGAATCGCTCGCCGGTCCACGCCGCGGCGCGGGAGACGGCGATCCGCACATCCAGGCGGTTGAAGCGCCGGGAGGCGCCGGCGAGGTTGCCGAGGTTGTTGGTCAGGCGGTTGGTCGAATAGGTGTGGAAGGTGCCGACCAGCGGCAGCCCCTTGAAGGCGACCGCGTCCCAGCTCGAGAGCGGGACGATCGGCTCGTGGATGTGGACGACGTCGTAGTCGCCCTCGCGCAGCTCACGGCGCAGCGTCGCCGCCGCCGACGGCTGTAATGCCACGTTCGATACGGCGCCGTTGGCGCGCAGGCCGATCGTGCGGCCCAGCGAGACGATGTTGGCCGCCTGCACGCGCGGCTGAGGGCGCACGCCGCGGTGCAGCCTCACGCTGAGGCGGTCGTCGGGATCAAACGGGGTGATTATCCGCGGCTCGTGCCCGGCCGCCGCGAACTGGTCGGCGAGCGCCTCGATGTGACGCGTCACACCCCCGGGATACGTCCACGAGTACGGCGAGACGAGGGCGATCCGCATCGCCCCTATGGTAGCGGTGGGGCGGGCGCCCGTATACTCGCTGACCCACAGATGGCCGCAGCCCTCCGCCTGACTCCAACCGCCCGGGTGCCCGGCGCCTCGCCGCGCCGCCGATGAGCGACTCCGGCGACGCCAAGCTGCGCGTCGCGATCGTGGGCTCCGGGCCGGCCGGAAGCTACGCCGCGGGCCATCTGCTGCGCCACACCGCAAACGAGCTGCACGTGGACCTCTACGAGCGCCTGCCGACGCCCTGGGGCCTCGTGCGCGCAGGCGTCGCGCCCGACCATCCCAAGATCAAGTCGGTCACCAACCTCTACGAGCGCACCGCTGAGCATCCGCGGCTGCGGCTGTTCGCGAACGTCGAGTTCGGCCGCCACGTTACGCTCGCCGACCTGCGCCGCCACTACCACGCGATCGTCTACGCCGTCGGCACGCCGATCGACCGCGCGATGGGCATCCCGGGTGAGGATCTGGCGGGAAGCTATGCCGCCACCGATTTCGTCGGCTGGTACAACGGCCACCCGGACTTCCGCGACCACAGCTTCGATCTGAGCGGCGAGCGCGCCGTCGTGATCGGCGCCGGCAACGTGGCGCTGGACGTCGCGCGGATGCTGGTCCTGACGCGCGCCGAGCTCGCGGTGACCGACATCGCCGACCATGCGCTCGAGGTGCTCGCGAACAGCGGCGTGCGCGAGGTCGTCGTGGTCGCGCGGCGCGGCCCGGCGCAGGCGGCGTTCACCAACCCGGAGCTGCGCGAGCTGGGCGAGCTGAGCGATGCCGACGTGAGCGTCGGCGCCGACGAGCTGGCGCTGGGCGAGGCGGTCGCCGACTCGGGCGCCGACCCGACGGCGCTGCGCAACGTCGAGATCCTGCGCGAGTACTCGATGCGGCTGCCGCAGGGCCGCTCGCGCCTGGTCTCGCTGCGCTTCCTGCTCTCGCCGCTCGAGCTGTCTGGGTCCGGCGGGCGCGTCGAGTCGGTGACGCTGGCGCGCAATGCACTGGAGCCGGCGGCGGACGGCAGCCTGCGGTCGCGCGCGACCGGCGAGCGCCTGGAGCTGGCGGCCCAGGCCGTGTTCCGGGCGATCGGCTACCGCGGCACGCCGCTCGCGGACGTCCCATTCGACGCCGAGCGCGAACTGATCGCCAACGTGAAGGGCCGCGTGCGGCGCGGCGAGTACGTCGTCGGCTGGGCCAAGCGCGGCCCGAGCGGCGTGATCGGCACCAACAAGAAGGACGCCAACGAGACTGTCGAGGGGCTGCTCGAGGATCTCGCGGCCGGCCTGCTGCTGCACCCCGAGCCGATCAGCGACGCTGCGCTCGAGCAGTTCGTGCGCGAGCGCCAGCCGCAGCTCGTCGACTACGGCGACTGGCTGACGATCGACGGCCGCGAGCGCGCGCTGGGCGAGCCGGCCGGCCGCCCGCGCGTCAAGCTCACACGCGTCGCCGAACTGCTCGACGCGATCGGCTGGGGCGGCGATGACTGACGCCGCGAGCGCCCACCTGCGGGCCGCCGACCCGGTCCTGCGCGAGCTGATCGACAGGCTCGGCGAGCTGCCGCCGCGGGCGGCTCAGGCGTCGCGCCCGACGCCCGGCGAGCACTACGCCGGCCTCGTTCGCACGATCGTCGGCCAGCAGCTCTCGACGCGCGCCGCGGCAGCGATCTGGCAACGGCTGCTGGGCCACTTTGACGGGCGCGCGCCGACACCGCAGGAGATCCTCGACGCCGATCCCGAGGCGCTCCGCGCCGCCGCCGGGCTCTCGCGCGCCAAGACGGCCTACCTTCGCTCGCTGGCCGAGCACGTGATCGACGGATCGCTCGAGCTCGACCGCCTCGACGAGCTGGGCGACGACGCCGTGATAGCGGAGCTCGTGGCGGTCAAGGGAATCGGCGAGTGGAGCGCGCACATGTTCCTGATGTTCCAGCTCGAGCGCCCCGATGTGCTCGCACCGGGCGACCTCGGGATCCGCAAGGGGATCCAGATCGCCTACGGCACCGACGCGCTGCCGACACCGGCTGAGGTGATCGCGATCGCCGAACCGTGGCGGCCGTATCGGACCGCGGCGTGCCTGTATCTGTGGCGCGCGATCGACGCGCCGCCGCAGTGACGGGCGATCCCGGTGGGAATCGCGGGTCCGGCATCCGGGCGCGCGACGCCCGGCCGGGGTGGCCCCCACGCCCTCGCCGGTTTGCCGCCGTCGCGACAGGCTCGCTCAGCGGCGACCGAGCGCGCAGCGCCGCGTATCGTCCGCGCTGATGGACCCCGCACGCGACTACCTCGAGCGCAACCGCAGCGCCTGGAACCGTCGCGCCGCCGACTACGTGGAGACCGCTGAGCGCAACTGGGCGGCGAGCGGAGCGTCCTGGGGGCGGTGGAGCGTGCCAGAGTCAGCGCTCGGCGTGCTGCCGGCGCAACTGGTGGGCCTCGACTGCGTTGAGCTCGGCTGCGGCACGGCCTACGTGTCGGCCTGGCTGGCGCGGCGCGGAGCGCGGCCGGTCGGCGTCGACCAGAGCGAGGAGCAGCTCGCCACGGCGGCGCGCCTGCAGGCCGAGCACGAGCTGAGGTTTCCGCTGCTGCGCGCCAACGCCGAGCAGGTGCCGCTGGCCGACGCGAGCTTCGACCTCGCGATCTCCGAGTACGGCGCGAGCATCTGGTGTGACCCCTACCGCTGGATTCCGGAGGCCGTGCGCCTACTGCGCCCTGGCGGGCAGCTGATCTTCCTTGTCAACAGCGTGATCGCGATGCTCTGTGAGCCCGAAGACGAGACTGTGCAGCCCAGCAACCAGATGCTGCGCCCCTATTTCGGGATGCACCGCTTCGAATGGCCGCAGGACGAGTCGGTCGAGTTCCATCTCCCGCACGGCGAGCTGATCGCGCTGCTGCGAGCCAACGGGTTCGCGGTGGAGGAGCTGATCGAGCTCCGCCCGCCGGAGGGGTCGAGCACCCGCTACCCGACGCCGACACTCGAATGGGCACGGCAGTGGCCGTGCGAGGAGATCTGGAAGGCGCGCAAAGCCGGGTAGCTCGCCACGCGACCGCCCATCGGCACACGCAGTGCTGAGCGAGCGAAGTCCCGACCACGGACGCGGCGGAGCCGCGATCCGTGCCCTAAACAGCCGAGCAGGACTCCTGGCCGGCTACGCGGAAGGAGCTGCCGCAACCGCAGGCCGCGACGACGTTCGGGTTCTCGACCTTGAAGCCCGCCCCGGTCAGGGCGTCCACGTAGTCGATCTGCGAGCCGTCCACGTACTCGAAGGCGGCCGGCTCGACCAGCAGCTTGAGCCCGTGGCTCTCGAAGACCTGGTCGTCGTCGCGCTGCTCGTCGAAGGCGAGCTGGTACTGGAAGCCCGAGCAGCCACCGCCGCGAACGCCGACACGAAGGCCTGCGACCGAGACGTCGGCGCCCTGTGCTGCGAGGTACTCGCGCGCCTTCTCGGCACCCTTGTCTGTCATCGAAATCATTGCTTCTAAAAGTATAGCGACCCGGCGGCGTGCTCTAGACTTCTTTCGCAGATGCCCGACGCAGCCTCCATCAAGGCCCGGATCGAGGCCGCCATCCCGGGAGCGCAGGCCGATGTCGACGACTGGACCGGCGGCGGCGACCACTTCCGCGCCACGGTCGTCGCGGACGCCTTCGCCGGACTTACGCGGATCCAGCAGCATCGCCTCGTGTACGCCGTCTTCGGCGAGGAGATCGGCGGTCCGATCCATGCCCTGTCCTTGACGACGATCAGCCCCTGAGGAGCCCATGACCGACCAGCAAGACAACCCGATCCGCCAGGCCATCGCCGACGCGATCGCAGGCAACGAAGTCATCCTGTTCATGAAGGGCTCGCCGGAAGCGCCGGCCTGCGGATTCTCCGCACGCACGGTCGGCATCCTGCAGTCGCTCGACACGCGCTTCGCCGCGGTCGACATCCTGCCCGATCCGCGCATTCGCCAGGAGCTGAGCGCGCTCTCGCAGTGGCCCACCATCCCCCAGCTTTTCGTCGGCGGCGAGCTCGTCGGCGGCTGCGACATCGTGACCGAGATGTTCGAGAGCGGCGAGCTTGCCGAGCTGCTCGGCGCCGAGCAGCAGGCGGACGCGGCGGACCCCGCGGTCGCGGAGGGCTCCACGCTGCAGATCGAGAACCGGCTGTCCTGAGCTGCGACCGGCCCGGCCGCGGGGCCGGGCCGGGATTGCGGGCTGGCGGACGCGGGGCGCGCGGGCGCGGCCGCACGCGCCGGCGCCGGGGCGGGGGCAAGGGCCGATCCGCCGGAGCCGGCCGCCGCGTGTAGTGTCCGCAGCGCATGCGGCCGGTCGTGATCGTCACCGACTCGACGCACTACACGACGCGCGAGTTGATCGCCGCCGCCGGGGTGCACGAGGTGAGCCTCTACGTCCGTGACGGCGAGGAGACGCGCCGTGAAAACGAGATAACCGACTACGACGCCTTCTATGCCCGGCTGCGCGAAGCGGACGAGCTGCCGACCACCTCACAGCCCTCGATCGGCGACTTCCTGGCGGCCTATGAGCCGCTGCTCGCGGGCGGCAACGACATCGTCTCGATCCATCTCGCGGGCGGCATCTCGGGGACGGTCGGCGCCGCCGCCGCGGCCCGGGCGCTGCTGGAGGAACGCCACCAGGCCGGTCGCGTCGAGGTGCTGGACGCCCGGACGGCCTGCGGCGGGCTTGGCTGCGTCGTGATGGCCGCCGCAGCGGCGGCACGCGCCGGAGGGGATGCCGACGCCGTGCTCGCGCGTGCGCGCGAGGCCCGCGAGTCGCTCGCCATCTGGTTCTGCATCGACACCCTCGATTACCTGCAGCGCGGAGGCCGGATCGGCCGTGCGCAGGCCTGGTTCGGCGGGGCGCTGAAGATCAAGCCGATCCTCTCGCTCGAGGCGGAGATCACGCCGGTCGAGCGGGTGCGCACCTCCGGCCGCGCCTTCGAGCGGATGGTCGACTACCTGCGCTCGCGCCGCGACGACGGCGCCGACGGCTGGGTCGTCCAGCACATCCAGGCGCCGGAGCGCGCCGCGGCGCTCGTCCAGCGCGGCCGCGAGCTGTTCGGCTGCGAGCCGATGTGGGTCTCGGAGGTCGGCCCGGTGATCGGCACCTACACCGGTCCAGGGCTGCTCGGTGTCGGCGGCGTGCCGGCGCGGCTGATGCGCTGAAGCGCCGCCGCGGCTCAGCCGCCTGGAGGCGCCCGCCTCAGGCAGCCTGGACGTGGACCTCGATCAGGCGCTCGAGGTAATCCGGGCGGGCGGGCCAGGGGAAGGTGGGTATCGCCTGGCGCAGCGATACGAGCCCGTGCAGCCCGGCCCAGATGTAGGTGGCCTGCGTGAACGGGTCGGGCCCGCCCGGCAGGCAGCGGGTGACGATCTCGAGAAAGTCGTTGAAGGCGTCGACGCCCTCGTCTGCGCCTGAGAGGGCGCCCCGCGCCGGGACCGGAACTCCCTCGCGGACCCTGGTCATGAACATCACGCGGTAGATGCCCGGGCGCAGGTCCGCGAACTCGAGATACGCCGCGCCGTAGGCGCGAAGCTGCTCGAGCGGGCTGCTCGCCGGCGCCACCGCGGCCGCCAGATAGGCGCGAAACTCGCGGTAGCTCGCGATCATCACGGCATTGATCAGCGCCTCGCGGTCGGCGAAGTGCAGGTAGAGGGCATTGGGGCTGACGCCCGCACGCGCGGTGACCGCGCGGACTGACAGCTTCGCCTGGTCGCCCAGCTCCAGCAGGAGCTCGTGGGCCGCGTCCATCAAGGCGGTGCGGAGGCGTTCACCCTGGCCGCGGGGGTTGCGTGCTCGGGTAGCGGGCGGGGCCACGCGAACACGTTAGCACTATCTCTGTACGAACGTACATGTACGCACGTATACCACGTCGCCTGCGGTCCGGGCTCCTCCGGGGCCCCCGGCGCAGCGCTCAGGCGCCGGCGTCGGGGCGGGTTTGCCCTTTCGCGAGTGCGCGGAACGCCCTTGTGGAGCTCTCGGCGGGGCTGTCACCGGTGGCCGCGTCCAGCGTTGCGCCGGCCCCCGGGGCGCCCGCCCCGCTGGCGTCGGCGCTGGCCTGGCGCGCGACCGCTTCGACGAATTCGCGCAGGTCCTTGACGTGTTCGGGGTCGCCTATCTCGAGTTCCTGCACGGTGATCTGGTCGCCCGCCTTGCCGGCGCGAGCCGCAACCTCGCCCCAGAGGTGATTGTGCGAGGCGGCGTCAAGAAGGCCGGCGACGGCCGTGAACGCCTCGCACCAGTCGGCGTCGGACTCGCCGGCCAGCGCGACGGTGAGCGCGCGGTGATCGCTCACCTTGCTGCTCGCCCAGTCGATCTCACGGATTGCCATGCTCCGGTTGATCGTAGCGCAGTGATCGCGCGCCGCTGAGCGGCGCGGAACTGCTCGCGCCGTCGCTGCGGCGAGCGCCGGACACGCCGCCCGCGGCTGCCCTGGCCGTGGCGGTGACCCGGTCACCAGCGATGCGCCCCTCAGCCGATCAGGCGAAGCTCGGCTGAGGTTGCTCGGCGCAACCGGCGCGCGAGCGGATGACCACCGAATGCCCGGCGACGCGAGGGAAGAATGATCAGCTCGAAGCCCTGCCCCGCGGCCCATACGCCGAGCGGCGGATCCTGGGTGCCGACGAGGCTCTTGAACGTCGCCCGGCCGGCTGCGTCGCCGAGGATCTCCCGCGCCTGGAGCAACTCGCTCTCGGCCTCCTCGCGGACGACGCAGTTGACAACCTCGACGGAGGGCCCGCGAGCGCAGCAGCGCGGTTGAACGCTCTGTGGCGCGAGCGTCACGACCGTGAGCTGGCCGCCCTCGTCGCTGCTCTGCGCCGCGGCCCGCAGCGCCGCGGCGCCGCTCGGGGTCGGCTCGAACAGCACGAGCACACGTGGCGGCCGGCGCGCCGGCGGATCGTGGAAGCCCAGGGTCGGGGCGGCGGGCGCCGCGGCGTGAATGTTCATCGGCTGGTGACCATCGCTTCGGCGGCCTGCGGGTGCAAGCGTAGAGGATCGACCCAGGCGCGCATCGCCCTCGAGACAGCGGCTCGGGACCTTCTCATACACCTGCGTCCCGCCGCCGGCGGAGCGCGTTACATCGCGCGCTTGCCGGTCGGCTTCGCGGCGAGGGGCGAGGCGCCGGCCGCCGTGCGACAGCCTCGGCTCAGCTGCTGCGGCGGCGACGGCGACGGAATACGGCCATGCCGCCGCCGAGCAGGAAGCCGGCGAGTGCGGCGCTGACCAGCGCCGGGCGCTGATGCTCGCCAAGCTGCTTGCGCCAGTCGGTGATCTCGGCGACCTCGCCCCGCAGCTTCTCGATCGAGACAGCCAGCGCCAGGCGGTTGGCCTCGATCGACGCGCGGATCTCCTCGGGTGAGCGGCCGGACATCAGGCGGGCTCCTCACGCGAGCCGACCGCTTCGCGGATCTTGCGGGCCTCGTCAATCGCCATCTTCGGCGACGGCGGCGAGCCGCGGCGCACAAGCTTGGCGGCAAGAAATCCGGCGAGGGCCGCGAACAGCAGCAGCGCCCCGGCGACGATGAAGAAGCCCCAGAAATACGTGCCGGCCGGGAACAGCTCAT
>JBEKSK010000042.1:0-13096 GCA_049517155.1 Solirubrobacteraceae bacterium | reverse complement strand
CAATGGGCGCAGCGGCGTGCGCATCGGGCAGACGGCATTCAAGGCGCCCACGACCCAGTATCGCTATCCGGTGGGCCTGACGGCCTATCCGCAGTACATGGCCCTCCTTGCCCGGCGGTACATGGTGGAGACCGGCGCGACCGAGGAGGATCTCGCCGCCGTGGTCGTGGCACAGAGTGAATACGCCGCCGAGAACGAACGTGCGATACGGCGCAGGCGTGTGACGCCGGATGAGTATCACGAGGCCCGCTACGTGGTTGAGCCGTTTCGCACGCTGGACTGCACCTCAGAGGTCGACGGAGCATGCGCCGTCCTGGTCACCTCGGTGGAGCGCGCGCGTACCCTCACGGACGCGCCGGTGGTGATCGAGGGAGCCGCCTGGGTAACAGGACGCGGCTCCGGGTTGGACATCGCGGACCTGCTGAGCTGGCCCGACTATTCCCGCATCTGCCAGCACTACCTGTCCGAACGCCTGTGGAAGGGTGCCGGTCTCGGGCCAGGGGACATGGATGTCGCCGAGGTCTACGACTGTTTCAGTGCGATGGCGCTGCTGGGCATCGAGGGACTGGGACTCGCGGAGCGCGGCGGCGCGGGTGAGCTTGTGCGTTCCGGCGAAACCGCGCTACACGGGCGGATCCCGATCAATACCCACGGGGGACTCCTATTCGAGGGATATCTGCACGGGATGAACACACTCGCGGAGGGTGTGCAGCAGTTGCAGGGCATTGCCGGTTCCCGGCAGGTGTCCGGCGCCGGCAAGTGCGTCGTCAGCTCAGGGGCGATGGGTGACGGATCGGCGTTGGTGCTCGTCCGCGACGGGGCATGAGGTGGGGCGTTGACGGAGCACGACCCAGCCGAGATCGACCCCGACAGCAGGGACTTCTGGGACGGCGTCGCGCGTGGGAGGCTTGTCGTTTCCCGCTGCCGGGCCTGTGGGCATCAGCTTTTCCCGCCGATCGCCTCGTGTGCCAACTGTGGCTCGCGTGATCTGGAGCCGCTCGAGGTCAGTGGCGACGGCGAGATATACAGCTGGGCGACGGTGCACGTGGCGCTCTCCGACGCATTCGCGGACGAGGTCCCCTACACCGTGGTAGTTGTCGAGCTCTCGGGCGGAGGGCGGCTCTTCGGGCGTCTCCTCGAGGATGAGCCCGTCACGCCAGTCGCGGGGGCGACGGTGCGGTTTGAGACCTATTGGGTCGACGGTCGTTGGCTGCCGGGCTTCCGGCTGGCATCGGTCGCCGGCACGGAGACGGCGATTTGAGTTCCGCTCACAGCAGGCCCGTCGACGTGGTCACCACCGCCGCGCGGAGGCAGGCCTACCACGAGCAGGGATTCTGGCGGGATGAGACACTCGCGGAGCGCTGCAGGCTGCATGCCACCGAGCGCGGCTCGCGGATCGCTGTCATCGACCGCGCTGGTGAGCGCCAGCGAACCTACGCGGAGTTGGACCGCGACGCTGAACAAGTTGCTGGATATCTGCTCAGTGTCGGGGTGGGGCCCGGCGACGTCGTGGCGGTCCAGCTGCCCAATTGGTATGAGACGGTCGCCGTCGATCTCGGCGTGCTCAAGATCGGCGGCGTGCTCAATCCGATGTTGCCGATCTACCGCCAGCGGGAGTTGTCCCACATGTTGACCGTAGGTGCAACGAAGGTGCTGTTCACTCCAACCGACTATCGCGGGTTCGATCATGTCGCGCTCGCGGACTGCCTGAGGGCGGACACCCCGACACTCGGTGAGCACGTTGCGATCGCAGACCCGGACATTGACGGCGAAGCGAATGAGCTGTGGCTCACCAGCGTCGCGCCGGCGGGCGACCGCGGTCCGCTCGATCCGTCGGCTGTTTCGGAACTCCTCTTCACCTCCGGCACGGAGTCCGACCCAAAGGCTGTGATGCACACCGAACAGACGGCGAACTTCGCGGCGCGCAATGTTGCGGACTCGCTTGGCTTCGAGGACGAAGACGTCGTGTGGATGCCGTCACCGATCGGACATTCGACCGGCTTGAACTACGGCGTGCGCGTCGCGCTTTACCACGGCCTGCCGCTCCTGCTGCAGGACCGCTGGGACGCCGGAGTGGCGGTCGACCTGATCGAGCGCTGGCGCTGCAGTTACACGCTTGTCGCGACCACATTTGTGCGCGATCTCGTGGAACGCGCTCGCAAGTCGGGCGCCGATCTCTCCTCGATGCGCCTGCTCGGCTGCGGCGGCGCGACTGTGCCACCTGAGCTCGTCGACGAGGCGGCCAAGCTCGGCGCCTGCGTCCTGCGGCTCTACGGTTCGACGGAGGTGCTCGTTGCCACCTGGAACCGCCCGTCCGCTGCCGGACGCGTGCGCCGCGAAACCGACGGTCGCGCCCTCGAACACGTGGAGGTCGAGGTGCGCGACGACGACGGCCGGGCACAGGTTGGCGTCGCCGGCGAGATCTTCGTGCGCGGTCCCAACGTGAGCGTCGGCTTCTACGCAGATCCGCAACGTACGTCAGCGACCTACGCGACCGATGGCTGGCTGCGATCGGGAGACATCGGCGTCCTCGACGGCGACGGCAATCTGACGATCGTCGGGCGCAAGAAGGAGATCATCATCCGCGGGGGCTTGAACATCGCTCCGCGCGAGATCGAAGAGCTGCTGCTGGCGCACGCTGCCGTCGAGGAGGTCGCGGTCGTGGGCCTGCCCGACCCGAGGCTCGGCGAGGTTGCCTGTGCGTGCGTGGTTGCCCGCGCCGGCGCGTCGGTCGAGCTTGCGGACCTGGTCTCGTTCCTGCGCGACCGTGGCCTCGCGACGTTCAAGCTGCCACAGCAGCTGATCCTCGTCGACGGCCTGCCAAAGACCTCGACGGGAAAGGTGAGGAAGGGCGAGCTGGTGAGGGAAGCGATGAGCCAGGCGGGGGTCGCATGAACGTTGGCACGTCAGGTTCCAGGCTCGCCGCCGGAGGGGCCGCCGGCGACGGGCGCGTCGTCGCCGATCTGCAAGCGCGCCTTCGGTTGGCGAACGCCGACACGGAGGTGCTCGCACTCGAGCCGTTCGGCGACGGGCATTCCGGATTCACCTACAGGGTCCAGCTATCGCGAGGCGGTGAGACGTCCTGGTTGGTACTGCGTCTTTCACCGCCCGGTGCCCGCTCGGCCGGTCCCGCCGATGTCGGACGCCAAGGCGCGATCATGAGCGCGTTACACGGCGCCGGCGTCGCCGTTCCGGCGATCTTGGACTTCGACAGCGAAGCCGTGATCGATGGGCGTTCGTTTGCGCTGATGGAACTGATCGACGGGGTGGGCTGGTTCGACGCCGCTCAACGGCTGCCGCACCTGCTGCTCGCCGAGCGTGCCGTTGAGGCGTTGAAGACGGTGCAGGAGGTAGCACCCGGGCGAGTGCTGCCCGGCGAGTTGCGACGTTCGGCGTCCGAGGAACTGCAGCGCTGGGTCGAGCTGTCCGAGCGAGCCGGGGATGAGCTGCGCTCACCCATCGCCCAACTGGCCGACGTGCTGCGCCCGTCCGCTCCAGGGCCAACGAGGGCCGTACTCGTACATGGCGATTATCACTACGGCAACCTGATCTTCCGCGGCACTGAGATCGCCGCCATCCTCGACTGGGAAATCGCCACGGTCGGCGAACGGCTGGTCGACCTTGCGGGCCTCGTGGTGGCGTCAATGCGCTCGCGTTATGCGCCAGATCCGAACCCGACCGGAACCGCTGAGGTCGCGCTCGAGTCGGTGTGCGACAGCTACGGCGTCGACCCCGAGAGTTTGCGCTGGTGGGTTTCGGAGACCTGTCTCAAGTACGCCGCGATCCTTGGTTACAACCGGATGCTGCACAGGCGAGGCAAACGGATCGACCCGGTTTACGATCAGCTCGATAGGACCATCGCGGGCCTTCTGGCGGACGGGCTCGCGGTAGCCGAGCATGGCTACGGCGCCGTTGCGAGCTTGGCGGGGGGCTGAGGTGCCCTGGAGCTTCGACACCGATGATGAGCTGCAGGCGCGCTTGGATTGGGCGCGTGATTTCGTCCGCGAGGAGGTCTGGAGCCTCGAATCGGTCGAACAGGAGATGACGGAGGCCGATTTCCTCGCCGAACTGCGTCGGCTGCAATCGATCGTCAAGGAGCGGGGCATGTGGGCCGCGCACCTGCCGTCCGAGCACGGCGGAGCCGGCTGGCCGCAGGTCGATCTGGCGCTTCTGCATGAGGTCATCGGCTCGTCGATCTGGTGGGGGCCGATCGTGTTCGGCAACCAGGCTCCCGACAGCGGCAACGCCGAGTTGCTCGCCCTGTTCGGAAATCCGCAGCAGCGCCGCCGGTGGCTGGTGCCGCTGGCCGCAGGCGACATCCGCTCCGCCTTTTCGATGACCGAGTCGCTGACCGCCGGATCCGATCCCACCCTGCTTGCCACCACGGCACGGCGCGATGGCGACGACTGGCTGATCGAGGGCGAGAAGTGGTTCACAACGAACGGCATGATCGCGGACCTGCTGATCGTCATGGCCGTCACGGACCCCGACGCGGAGCCACACCGCCGGGCCTCGATGTTCCTTGTTCCTGCCGGTACGCCGGGCGTCAAGCGCCTCCGCAACGTCGAGTCGCTGGAGCGCCCCGCGCCGTTTGGCTATGGACATGCGCAGCTGCGCTATGACGGCGTGCGCGTTGGTCCCGAGGCGCTGCTCGGCGAGCCCGGCAGCGCGTTCGCCATGGCCCAGGCACGCCTCGGTCCCGGGCGGATTCACCACTGCATGCGCTGGCTCGGCCAATCACAGCGTGCGTTCGACATTCTCTGCGAGCGGGCGCAGCAGCGCCACGCGTTCGGTGGACCGCTCGTCGACCACCAGACAGTGACGAACTGGATAGCTGACTCCGCCGCGGAGATGCACGCGGCGCGCCTGATGACGCTCCACGCTGCATGGATCGTCGACCGTCACGGTGCGCGCGCCGCGCGCCAGGAGATCTCGATGATCAAGTTCTGGGGCACGCAGGTGATGATCAACGTGATCGACCGTGCGATCCAGGTTTGCGGCGCGCTGGGTTACTCGAGTGACCTGCCGCTCGAGGCGATGTTCAGGTGGGCCCGAGCCGCACGTCTGTACGACGGGGTTGACGAGGTACACCGCAACAGCGTGGCGAAGCTCGTGCTGCGGTCTCACCCGCTGCCGGACGGTCCCTTCCCGAGCGACCACCTGCCAACGCGACGGACCCAGGCTCGGATCAAGTATGGCCTGCCGGCCCAAGGCGACAGCCTCGCGGATCGGTGAGCGCGATGCGACGGCATCTCTTTGATGACGAGCATCACCTCTTCAGGGAGTCGGCTGCGACCTTCGTCGCGCGCGAGATCATCCCGATTCAGGAGCAGGTGCGCAGCAGTCGCACGATTCCCCGCGAGCTCTGGCTGACCGCCGGCGCACAGGGCCTACTCGGTCTGTCGGTGCCCGCCCGCTACGGGGGGTCCGGGGTCTCGGACTTCCGCTTCAACGCGATCCTTCAGGAGGAGTTGGCCAAGGCGGGCATGGCATACGCCTCCTCGATCGGGATCCACGGCGACACGGTCGCCCCGTATCTCGTCGACCTGGCAACCGAGCGACAGCGAGATGTTTGGCTACCGCGCTTCGTCAGCGGCGAGCTGGTCACGGCGATTGCAATGACCGAGCCGCAGGCCGGCTCCGACCTCGGCGCCATCCGCACCACGGCCCGTCAGGTCGGAGCAGACTGGGTCATCAGTGGCTCGAAGACGTTCATCACCAACGGCTTGTCAGCCGACCTGGTGGTGGTCGCGGCGCGCACTGCCTCGGGCGGCGCGAGCACATCGATCACCCTGTTCGCGGTACTCGCCGATACGCCCGGCTTTGTTCGCGGCCGCAAGTTGGACAAGGTCGGCCAGCCCGAGGCGGACACCTCCGAGCTCTTCTTCGAAGACGTGGTGGTCGGCGGGGAGAACGTGATCGGCGAGCCGGGCCGCGGCTTCGTCCACATGATGGAGCGCTTGCCGCAGGAGCGGCTGAGCGCGGCTTCGGCGAATGTCGGGCATACCCAGATGGCGCTCGACGCAACCCTTGCCTATGTCAAGGAGCGGCGGGCGTTCGGGAAGTCGATTGGCTCGTTTCAGCACAGCCGCTTTGTGCTCGCCGAACTGGTAACCGAGCTTGAGGTCACGCAGGCCTACATCGACCGATGCCTCGTCGCACAGGTCGCCGGGGAACTGTCGCCGAGCGACGCGGCCAAGGCCAAATGGTGGTCGGCCGAGGTTCAGAATCGGGTCATCGACCGCTGTGTGCAGCTGTTCGGCGGCTACGGCTACATGCTCGAATACGACATCGCCCGAGCGTGGGCGGATGCTCGCGTGACGAAGATCTGGGCCGGCTCGAACGAGATCATGAAGGAGCTGATCGCACGGTCCCTCGGTCTCAGTGAGGCCTCGTCGTGAAGCTGTTCGAGCTGATGGCGGAGGGACTGTGAGCGCTTTTCGCACAGACGCACCCGGCATGCTGGACGGCGTCAGGGTTATCGAGGTCGCCGACGAGCAGGCTGAGTACTGCGGGCTTGTGCTCGCCGGCCTGGGGGCGGACGTGGTCAAGGTCGAGCCGGCCTCCGGCAACACGACACGCGCGATCGGTCCCTTCTACGAAGATCATCCCGGTCCGGAGCGCTCGCTCTTCTTCTGGCACTACAACCGGGGCAAGCGTTCGATCGTGGCCGACCTTGGCGAGCGCCAGCAGCGCGAGAGCGTCTTGACCCTCATCGGCGGCGCTGACGTGCTGCTGCTCTCGGGTCCCGAAGCCGATCGCCTGGGTGCGCTCGAGGAGCTCGGACGACGATTCCCCGAACAAGTGTGCGCGCGCGTCACGCCGTTCGGCGAGGAGGGTCCCTGGGCTGGGTACAAGGGCTCGGACCTCGTGCACCTGGCCCTGGGTGGCGAGATGATGAACTGCGGCTACGACACCGAGCCCAGCGGCCATTACGACCTGCCCCCGATCGCGCCACAGATGTGGCATGCCTATCACGTCGTCGGCGACCAACTGGCGATAGGCATCGCCGCGGCGCTCATCCACCGCCATCGCACCGGCTCGGGACAGACGGTCAAGATCGCCGTACACGACGCGCTGGCGAAGGCGACTGAGAGCGACCTGATGTCGTGGGTGATGCGGCGGGCGCCGTACCTGCGTCAGACCTGCAGGCATGCCGCCGAGCGACCCGCGCGGATCCAGACCATCAGCCAGACCAAGGACGGTCGCTGGTTTGCAACCTACGCGACGACGCCCCGCGACCGCGCCCGCGTGATCGAATTCCTGGGCAGCTACGGCATGGCGGCGAACCTCGTGCCGCCAGGCGACGCTGACGGTTTCGGCGCTCGCGCGGTGCCGGGAACGGCGGCCCCTTCCGACGCTGAGGCGCAACTCGCGGATGCGGTGCAACGCTTTGTCGGCGCTTTCACCTACGACGCGATGCCGTGGCGCGAAGCCCAGGCAGCGGGTCTTCTGTGGGTGCCTGTGCGGAAGCCTCACGAGAACGCACTCGACGAGCATTGGCAGGCGCGCGCAACGTTCGCCGACATCGCTCACCCTGAGCTCGGTCGTACGCTGCGTTACCCGGCAGGCAAGTGGCTTTCGACGCGAACGGCCTGGAAACCCGGAGTGCGGGCGCCTAACGTCGGTGAGCACGGTGCCGAGCTTGCCGCCGAGGGGCCGCGCCAACGCCTCGAGGTCAAGGCAACCCCGAACCCTGCGGTCCCGAGCTCCGCGCTCGGCACGCCGTTCGTTCTGGCGGGCGTACGCGTCCTCGACTTCACGTGGTTTCTCGCCTCGGCCGGCGCGACTCGCTTCCTTGCCTCGCTCGGCGCCGACTGCATCAAGGTCGAGTGGAAGGCGCATCCGGACACGCGGGTCGCCTCGATGGCGCCGGTCGGCGGCCGTGCGGCGCGCGAGGCCGCGACGGCACCGCTGCCCGGCGTCACCGACCCCGACATGGGAGGTCAGTTCAACAACAAGAACCCGGGTAAACGTGGTCTGTCCCTCAATGTTGCGCACCCCCGAGGACTCGAGATCGCGCGCGAGCTCGTGCGCGTGTGCGACGTGGTCGCGGAGGGCTTCTCGCCTGGAGTGATGGAGCGCTGGGGCCTCGGCTACGACGTGCTCTGCCAGCTCAGACCCGATGTCATCTACGCCAAGCAATCCGGGATGGGCGGATCAGGCGCGTATGGCCGGATGCGTGCGATCGGGCCGGTCGCCGCGGCTTTGGCCGGGACCACCGAGATGTCAGGTCTGGCGGAGCCGGCACTCCCAGCCGGGTGGGGCTACTCCTACCTCGACTGGATCGGTGCCTACAGCTTCGCGCTCGCGATCCTTGGCGCGATTTTTCATCGCGATCGCACAGGCGAGGGCCAGTGGATCGATGCTTCCCAGACCGAAGCTGGCATCTACGTCGGTGGTACCGCGGTGCTTGACTGGTCGGCAAACGGACGCGAGTGGACCCGTTTCGGAAACCGCTCGCCATACAAGCTGGCTGCTCCCCACGGGGCCTACCGTTGCGCCGGCGAGGACCGCTGGATCGCGATCGCGTGCTTCAGCGAGGAGGAATGGCAGGCGCTGCTCATCGCGATGGGCACGCCTGAACTGCGTGAGGATTCGCGCTTCACGACACTCAGCGACAGGGTTCGCCACCAGGACGAGCTGGACCGGCTGGTCGGGCGCTGGACAGCCGGGCAGGAGGCCTACGCCGCAATGCACGCACTCCAGAGGCGCGGCGTACCCGCCGGCGTGTGTCAGACCGCCGAGGACCGCTGTGACCACGACCCGCAATTGGCAGCGCTGCGTTGGCTGACCGAACTTGAGGGTACGAAGATCGGGCGCTGGCCGGTGGTCGAGATGGCGGCCAAGCTGAGCGCTACGCCGGGCTACGCGGGGGGCCCCATCGATCGTGGAGCACCGTGCTACGGCGAGGACAACGCGCAGATCCTCGGCGAACTGCTGGGCCTCGACGAGGGAGAGATCGCCGACCTGGCTGAGCAGGGGGTGATCTGATGCGCCCCGTCCGCCACGTCGCCTCGCAGTGTCCGGTTGCGCACCTGACCCTGACGCCGGCGGGCCTGTGAAAGCGCCATCGATGCGCGCCAGGACGGCGGTCGTCGGCATCGGCGCGACGAGCCAGGGCGAGCACGCCGGGCTCAGCGGTGACGATCTGGCAATCGAGGCCGTCAAACTGGCGCTCAGCGATGCCGCAATCGACAAGCTGGACATCGATGGGCTGATCACCTGCCGCAGCAATTCCGGACAGGGCGTGGACACCAAGATCGGCGAGCTGCTGGGAATCAGCCCGTCCTACAGCGCAACGCTCGACTACGGCACTTGCAACTTCTCGCTGCACCTTGCCGCAATGGCAATCGCCGCCGGGATGGCCGAGACGGTGTTGCTCTGCTACGGCACCAACCAGCGCAGCGAGCGACGCAGTTTTGGCGTGCCAGTGGCGGCTGGCGACTTGACGGCACCGTTTGGCCTCGTCCACGTGGCCGGGCCGGCGGCGCTCGCACTGACTCGTCATCAACACCTATACGGGACCACCGAAGCGCAATTCGCTCACATCGCCGTGGGCCAGAGGGCTTGGGCGCAACTGAACCCTCAGGCGATATTCCGTGATCCGCTGAGCATCGAGGAGCACCAGGCCATGCCCTACCTGGTCCGGCCGCTTCGTCGCCCCGACGTGACGATGATCTCCGACGGCGGGGCGGCGATCGTTCTCACCGCGTCAGATCGGGTCGACGCCCACCCGAAGCCCGCGATCTCAATTCTCGGCATGGCGCAGAACACCGCCCTCGCGCTCGGCGGCGGCCCACTCGGCTATGAGCGCGACATGGTGAGGGCGGTCGGCGAGCGGGTGTTCGAACGCGCCGGCGTCACGGCGAGAGATATCGACGCCCTCTACATTCAGGATCCCACGGCCGTGTGGGTATTGCAGATGCTGGAGCACTACGGGTTCTGCGGGCCGGGCGAGGCCGGACCGTTCCTCGCGGAGCGCCACACGTTTCCTGGCGGCGATCTTCCCCTTAACACAAACGGCGGGCAGCTTTCGGAGGCCTACATGTGGGGTTGGTTGCACGTCGTCGAGGCGGTGCGCCAGCTGCGCGGCGAGTGCGGTCCGCGCCAGGTCCACGCGGCTCGCGTGGCCATGTACTGCTCGAGCATGACCTTCATGAAGGCTGCGGCAACAATCTTTGGGACGGATGCATGACCGACCTGCCGGTTCAACTACTTCCATCCCTTTCCGAACCGCTCAACGCCGGGTTCTGGGCCGCCTGCCGGCAGCGGCGATTGGAAGCTCAGGAGTGCGCGGAATGCGGCGCGATCCGCTGGCCGCCGGCCCGCCTATGCCCATCGTGTCTGGGCGCCACAACGCGACTGCGTGCGCTCAGCGGCGGCGGCACGATCTGGAGTCACGCGCGCTACGAGCGCGCCCTGCATCCTGGGGTCGTCGCCGCAGTGCCCTACGTCGTGCTCGTCGTCGCCCTCGATGACGGGCCTCTGATGGTCAGCCGGCTGACCGGCGACGAGGCCGGCCTTGAGATCGGGGCCCCGGCCCGGGTCGTGTTCACCGACGTGGCTCCCGGCGTGACGCTTCCGCTGTTCGAGCTCGTTCACTAAGGCTCGCGAGTGAGAGCTGGACGGCTACCGGATGTGGGGTCCGCCGCTGCGTCAGCAGCTCCGGCAACGCCGCGTTTGCGCGGTCAGCTCGCTGCAGCGGCAAGGCTCGCCGAGTTACTCCGGGCAGCCAACCGGCGAACTGCGGCCAGCAAGGCCGCGAAGGACTGGCGTGCCGTCCAATATGCTTGACGTGCCGCTACGTAACAAACGTAGCCCGGGCGCGCGCGCGTAGATCGCCGTAATGTCCGACAGCGGGAAGGACGGCCCTTCCATCACACCGAACCGATGCGCGTTGCACGCCAGCGAGCGGCCCTAGGAGGTGACTGTGATCGAGACTGACTCAGAAGTGCCGCTGCCTGCGGTCGAGGAGGTGCGCGACGGTGTGTGGGCGCTGCCACTGCCGATGTCCGGCCCCTTAGGCCACGTGTTCGCCTACGCGGTGCAACTCAATGAGGGCACGTTGCTGATCGACGCCGGACCCGACACCGACGCCGCGTTCGAAGCTCTGCAGGACGGACTGCGCTTGGCGGGCAGCGATCTGGCGGACGTTCGCGCGATTCTTTTCACGCACGGTCATCCTGACCACTACGGCTCCTCGCGCCGGCTTCGCGACGTGTCCGGCGCGTGGCTTGGTCTTCATCGAGCCGACGCCGAACTGCTCTCCCGGGTGACCTCGGAGGGACGCGCCGAGGGACTCGAGAGGCTGCGCCCTTGGTTGATGGACCTCGGAGTGGAGTCGCCCGAGCTTGATCAGATACTTGAGATGGTGAATGGCTTCGAGTACCAGCCGCCAACCACGACGCCTGACCGATACATCGTCGACGGAGAGCGCTTTGCCGTCGCCGGCGGCGAGCTGGTCGCCGTGCACACTCCGGGCCACGCCCCCGGGCACCTGTGCTTCGTCCATCACGAGGCCGAGCTCGTGTTCACCGGCGATCACATTCTCGATCCCACGACACCCAATGTCAGCATAAACCGCTTCACCTACGGCAACCCGCTCGCCGACTACATCGCTGGGCTCGAACGCATGCGCGGCTTCGGTGACGTGCTCGGGCTCCCCGGCCATCAGGACAAGGTGGTGGTCGCTCGGCGTGCGGACGCGATCATCGCTCATCACGAAGCTCAGCTGGAGTCCATTACTGCGATCCTTGCGGTCGGCCCGCGGACAGTGCGGGAGGTCGCAGAGCAGATGAGGTGGGCGTTCGATTGGGACTCGTTCGGCCCGGGGAGCATCTTCATGGCCACAGGTGAGGCGCTCGCCCACCTGGCGGTGCTCGAGCTACGTGGAGCGGCCGACAAACTCCCGGGGAACCCCAGCCGCTGGCGTCGAATCGTTCACTAGCGCTCGCCCACTCATGCCCGCTCGAGCGCGGGCGCCGCAACGGGACTGGATGAACGCCGTCACCTGCCAGGAAGGCTCGACACGCGCGGGGCGCTCGCCGGTCACACGATCACCTTGCCGAGAAGCTCGCTGTGTGCAACGCATTCCGCAGTCGCCGGCGACGGCGACGCGTCCGGGACGCCACTCGGGCCGCGGCACGATGTCCGTGGCCCCAGCGCTTCTCAGCGGCCGTGGAAGGTCGGCGGCCGCTTTTCCATAAAGCTTGAGATCGCCTCCCGGTAGTCCTCGGTCGGCGAGAGCTCACCCAGTGAGGCCATCTCGAGCTCGACGATCTCCGACAGCTGTGGCGCTGTGTGGTGCATGAGCTCCTTCGTGACCCGAATCGCAATCGGCGGCTTGGACGCGATCTCGTCAGCGAGGGCGAGAGCGTCAGTGAGCAACTGCTCGGGGCCAACGACCGAGTTGACGAGACCCACACGCCCAGCCCACTCCGCGTCGTAGATCCGTCCGGTGTAGAGCACTTCAGCCGCGACAGTCGGTCCGACTATCGTCGCGAGCGTGTACGAAGAGGCGCCGTCTGGTGGCAGCGACCTGTTGACGAAAATGCCGGCGAACCGGGCTTGATCGGAGGCGATGCGCAGATCGGCGGCGAGCACCAATGCGAAGCCGGCTCCGACTGCGACTCCGTTGACGGCGGCGATCACGGGCTGGGGCATCGTGCGAAGGCGAGGCCCGAGATCGCCAATGTTGCGCGGTCGCGGCTCGCCCGCGGCACGCGGGCTGCTCTTGCGTCCCACGCTGTCCGCAATCGCCTTCATGTCCGTTCCGGCACAGAATCCACGCCCGCTGCCGGTCAGGACGACGACTCGAATCTCCGGGAACTCGCCAGCGATCGTGTCAAGAGTGGAGTGCATTTCGGCAACGAGCTCCTGGCTCATCGCGTTCAGACTCTCCGGCCGATTCATCGTCAGGAGCGCCACGTGATCACGACGCTCCACCAGTAGAACTTCTGATGTCATTTCAGCCTCTCCTCGATTACGTCGATCGCACGCTACGCGCCGGGCACCAGCCACCCTATCGCTCGCGGGTATGTTGTGCACATAGAGGGGGGAGTCGTTGATACAACGAAAGGAACGGGGTGTGCCA
>JBEKSK010000041.1:0-13189 GCA_049517155.1 Solirubrobacteraceae bacterium | reverse complement strand
CCGTGGTCAGCTACTCCAAGGTCTTCAACGCGACGCACTGGCGCGGCTACCGCTACGCCCCCGACACCGTGCCGGCGCTCGGCTACCGCGGCGAGCCGGGGCGCTTCTCCTTCTGGGTGGCGCTGTCGGACACAGACCCGCAGATCGAGCTGATCCAGTCGATCGAGGGCCCGAGCATCTACACCGAGTGGATCACCCGGCGCGGCCTGGGCTTTCATCACATCGGCACCTTCACCGACGCGATGTCGGCGGACGCGGCGGCGCTCGAGGCCCAGGGGATGGCGATCAGCCAGTGGGGGCGCGGTTACGGCCTCGACGGCGACGGCGGCTTCACCTATCTCGACTCGCTCGAGCAGACCGGTGTCGTGATCGAGCTGATCGAGATCCCCAAGCGCCGGCGCCCGCCGGAGCGCGAATGGGAAGTGTCCCGGTAGGGACCCCCGGCCCGTGAGGGCCGCCTAAAAAGTCGTTGCGTTGCGTTCGGCCAAGGCGGTGGGCGGGATGGTTCGCGGCGCTATTCTTCGCTCCAGGCGTCAGCGAGAGTGGGTCGGGCGTCCTGCGTGAGAACCCATGGGAGGAAAACGTTGACGCCGCGCCGCAAGGAGGCCACGAAGCCGCCGGCCAGCCCCGCGCGGGCGGCCCGGGTGACGCGTCCGGCGGCCGTCGGGCGGATGACGATCCGCGACGTCGCCGAGCAGGCCGGGGTGTCGCTTGGCACCGCGTCCAACGTGCTGAACCGGCCCGACCGCGTCGCCCCCGCGACACGCGAGCGCGTGCTCGAGGTGATCGAGCGGCTCGGGTTCGTGCGCAGCTCAGCCGCCCACCAGATGCGCAGCGGCAACAGCCAGTGCTTCGGCGCGGTGGTGCTCGACGCCGCCAACCCGTTCGCCACCGAGACCGTGCGCGGGCTGGAGGACGTCGTTCACGAGCATGGCTGCGCGGTGTATGTGTGCTCGACCGATGGCTCGCCCGACCGGGAGGCGCGCTACCTGCGGCTGCTCGAGGAGCAGCGCGTGCAGGGCATCCTGATCACGCCGGCGACGCGCAGCATCCGCCACCTGCAGACGCTGCGCGACCGTGGGACGCTCGTCGTCCTGCTCGACCGCCGCAGCGCCGACGGCGACCTGTGCTCGGTGTCGGTCGACCACGCGCACGGCGGCGAGCTTGCCGCAGACCACCTGTTCGAGCTCGGCCACCGGCGAATCGCGTTCATCAACGGGCCGTTGCATCTGTCGCAGTGCGCGGAGCGCCGGCGCGGCATGCGCCGGGCCGCGCGCGAGGCCGGCTTCGACGCCGACGAGAGCATCGTCGAATACACGATCGACCCGCTCACCTCGCTCGAGCAGGCCGAGCGCCACGTCGACGAGCTCCTGGCGCTCGAGGACCGCCCGACCGCGGTCGTCTGCGTCAACGACCAGATCGCGTTCACGGTCCTGCGCGCGCTCGCCCAGCGGCGGGTCCGCGTGCCGCGCGACATCAGCGTCGTCGGCTACGACGATGTCGAGTTCGCGGCGATGCTGACGCCGGCGCTGACGTCGATCCGCCAGCCCAAGTACGAGGTCGGTCGTGCCGCCGCCGAGCTGCTGCTGGCGGAGACGCTCGACCCCAACCACCGCCACGGCGACATCCGCTTCGAACCGGAGCTGATCGAGCGCCAGTCGACGACGGCGCGCTCGCGGCTGAACCGCTACAGCCCGGCCGGCGACTGACGCGCTGTTTGCGGCGTTTGCGCTCGCGCCGTCCTGCGGCGACGCTCGCCGGGGCGGTTCGAAACGCATAGATTTCAGCGTGCTCGCCGCGAGGTGTGAGTGGCAGCGCTCCGACGATGCCGGGAGGCCCTGTGGTAATTGACGAACAGCAATGGCAACGCTTCTCGATCGACGGGTTCCTGCAACTCGGACGGGTCCTCACGGGGCCTGAGCTTGAGGCGCTGCGCGAGCGCGCGGACGCGCTGGCGGCGGGCACGGTTGTGAACGATGGGGTCGTGATGGCGCTCGAGCGGACCGCAGAGGCGGACGCGGCGACGGCGGCCCCGGGCACCGCGACCGAGCCGGACGCCGTCGGCTACCGCCAGATCCAGGGCCTCGAGCACGACGACGTATACCGCTCGCTGGTCGCGCATCCGCTGTTCCTCGAGGTGTGCGCGCGGATGTATGCCCCGCACGCGGCGGTGTCGGTCTTCAGCGCCACGGTCCTCGGCGAGCCCGGCGGGCAGGAGACAGCGCCCGGTTGGCGCCAGAACGGCGGACCCGACTGGCAGCTCGACCGCGACCCGGTGGTCACGATCTGGGTGGCCCTCGACGACTGCACGGCCGCGAACGGGTGCGTCGAGGCCGTGCGCGGCAGCCACCGGGACGGCCTGCTGCGCGCCGACGGCGGCGTGCTGTCGGAGCAGGAGACGGAGCGCCACTGCGATCCCCAGCTGATCGTGCCGCTCGAGCTGCCCTCCGGCCACGCCGTGCTGCTGCACAGCTGGCTGATCCATCGCTGCCGCCCGAACGCCTCGCCGTCGCCGCGCCGCGCGTTCGCCGGCTGCTACATGGACGCCCGCACGATCAGCGTCGCGACCGGCAGGCACTTCCCGGTCGTGGCCGGGAGCGTCGATCAGTCTCCCTACCCCTACGTCGGCGCGCTCGAGCACGACCGCAAGGCGCTCGCCGCGAGCTTGGCGATCGCGGAGACGCATGCCGGCAGCCTGCAGTCGCAGGTGGCGGCGCTGGGCGAGCGCTGCGAACTGGCCGAGACCAACGTCCGCACGCTCGAAGAGGAGCTGGAGCGCACGCGCCGCGCCCACAACCGACTGCCGGGGCGGGCCGCGAACTGGCTTCGCTCGCTGCTGCACCAGTGAGCCGGCGCGGCGGCGGCGCTTGAGCGCCGAGCGCGAGCGGGTCGCGGGCTTCGGCCGACCGGAGGACGGGCTGTCGGCGGCGACGCCATGGTATGGATGGGGGCCGTACGTGAGCGAGCGCGCCTGGGGGACGGTGCGCGAGGACTACAGCGCCGACGGCACGCCATGGGAGTACCTGCCCCACGAACACGCCCGCTCGCAGGCGTTTCGCTGGAGCGAGGACGGCCTCGCCGGCGTCTGCGACGTCCACCAGCGCCTGTGCCTGGGACTTGCGCTGTGGAACGGAGCCGACCGCATGCTGAAGGAGCGGATCTTTGGGCTGAGCGGCGACGAGGGCAACCATGGCGAGGACGCGAAGGAGTACTGGTGGTACCTGGACGCGCTGCCGAGCCACGCCTGGCTGCGCTGGCGCTACCACTACCCGCAGGCGGCGTTCCCCTACGACGACCTGGTCGCGACCAGCCGCGCACGATCGCGGCAGGACCCGGAGTACGAGCTGCTCGACACCGGCGTCTTCGACGACGACCGCTACTGGATCGTCGAGGTCGACTACGCAAAGGCCGATCCGAGCGATCTGCTGATGCGGGTGCGGGTGACCAACGCAGGGACGCAGGCGGCGGAGCTGCATGTGCTGCCGACGCTGTGGTTCCGCAACCGCTGGGACTGGGGCGACGGTGTCGCCAAGCCGAGCCTGCGGGCGCACGGCGCCTTGGTGCTCGCCGAGGAGGAGACGCTCGGCCGCTACGCGCTCGCCATCGGGCCCGGCCCCGATGGCGAGGCGCCGCCGATCCTGGTCTGCGACAACGAGACCAACGCGGCGCTGCTGTTCGGCGCGGCTGAGAGCTCCGCGTGGCCGAAGGACGGGATCGGCGATCACGTCCTGCACGGGGCGGCGAGCGTCAACCCCGACGGCGTGGGGACCAAGGCCGCGGCGTGGTACCGCCTCACCCTGGACGGCGGCGCCGGCGCCGAGCTGAGGCTGCGTCTTGCGGCCTGCGCGAAGCCGCCGAGGGCGTCGCGAAGCAGGCTCGGGGCGGGCTTCGAGCGGGTGATGGCTCTGCGCGAGAGCGAGGCGGATGAGTTCTACGGCGAGCTCGCGCCGAGCGACTGCACGGCCGATGAGCACGCGATCATGCGCCAGGCCTTCGCCGGTGTGGTCTGGGGCAAGCAGTACTACGGCTACGACGTCGGGCGCTGGCTGGACGGCGATCCCGGCCAGCCGCCGCCGCCGAGCTCGCGCCTGCACGGTCGCAACAGCAGCTGGCGGCACCTGCTCGCCCGCGACATCATGTCGATGCCCGATCCCTGGGAGTATCCGTGGTTTGCCGCCTGGGATCTCGGCTTTCACGCGGTCGTGCTCGCGCACCTGGACCCCGCATTCGCCAAATACCAGCTGCTGCTGTTGTGCCGCGAGTGGATGCAGGCTCCGAGCGGAGCGCTGCCGGCTTACGAATGGGCGTTTGGCGACGTCAACCCGCCGGTCCATGCGTGGGCGGCGATGAAGGTCTGGGCGATCGACGGCGGGCGCGACCACGACTTTCTCGAGCGGATCTTCCACAAGCTGCTCGTCAACTTCACCTGGTGGGTCAACCGCAAGGACAGCCAGGGCCTTGGCGTCTTCGAGGGGGGCTTCCTCGGCCTCGACAATATCTCCGCCATCGACCGCTCCAAGCTGCCCGCCGGTGACACGCTCGAGCAGTCCGACGCGACCGGATGGATGGCCTTCTACTGCCTGACGATGCTCACGATCGCGGCGGTGCTGGCGAAAGAAGACAGCGCCTACGAGGACCTCGTGCTCAAGTTCCTCGAGCACTTCGCCGCGATCGCCGAGGCGCTCGAGCGGGGCGGGCTGTGGGACGAGCGCGATGGCTTCTACTACGACGTGCTCGCGGGCGCCGACGGCTCGCGCACGCCGCTGAAGGTCGCCTCGATCGTCGGCCTGATACCGCTGCTGCCGACGGTCGTGCTCGACGCAGGCGCTGTCCGCCGGGCCACCGCGCTGCGCAAGGCGTTCGCGCGGCTGCGCGAGCGCCACGGCGACGAGGGGGCGGCCACGGTCGTCGGCGCCACCGGCGCCGGCGAGCGCCTGCTGCTCAGCGCCGTGGGGCGCGAGCGGACGCTTGCCCTGCTCGCCCACGCCTTCGACGAGAACGAGTTCCTCTCCCCGTTCGGCCTGCGCTCGGTGTCGGCGCGGCTTCGCGATCAGCCCTACAGCGTGGAGATCGCCGGGACGACCGCCACCGTCGACTACGAGCCGGCCGAGTCAACGACCGCCCTGTTCGGGGGGAACTCGAACTGGCGCGGGCCGGTGTGGATGCCGCTGAACTACCTGTTCGTCGACGCCCTGGCGCGACTGGGCGAGCAGGTCGGTGAGCGCACCCTCATCGATTACCCGACCGGGTCGGGCGTGCAGCTCGGGCTGACAGCGATCGCCGCGGATCTGCGGGCGCGCCTGATCGCCCTGTGGCTGCCCGACGCGGAGGGACGACGACCCGTGTTCGGCGGCGTCGAGCGGATGCAGAGCGATCCGCGCTGGCGCGAGAACCTGCTCTTCTACGAGTACTTCAACGGTGACGACGGCGCCGGTCTCGGAGCCTCGCATCAGACGGGTTGGACGGCGCTGGTCGCCGACCTGATCGTCGGCCGCGGGCTGGACCCCGACCCCAGCGCGCGCTCGCTCTACGGCTGAGCCGGCGCTCGCGTCGGAGCGCCTGTGCCTGAACGGTGGGTGGTCAAGCCGGAGACGGCTCGGGCGCGCCGGCCGCGTTGGCGGCGCCGCGGCGAGCCTCGCTGAAGCGGGCAAGCGTCTCGAGCCGCTCGCGGGCGTGATCGACGATCGGGTGGCGGGCGAGCGCTCCTGGAGTCGCGAGATAGCGGGCCACATAGGCGCCGTCGGGGTCGAAGCGCCGCCGCTGGAGCTCCGGGTTCAGCACGCGGTGAAACGGCGCCGCGTCGGTCCCGGTACCGGCCACCCACTGCCAGCCGTGCTGGTTGGAGGCGAGATCGCCGTCGACGAGGTGCCACATGAACCAGCGCGCCCCGAGGCGCCAGTCGATGTGGAGATCCTTGACGAGGAAGCTGGCGCTCACCATCCGCACGCGGTTGTGCATGAAGCCCTCGGCCAGCAGCTGGCGCATGCCGGCGTCGACGAGCGGAAAGCCCGTCCGCCCGCACGCCCAGGCGGCGAAGCGCTCACGCGCATCGGGGCCGGCGTCCCAGCGCAGGTGCTCGCCGAAAGCCTGCAGCGGGTGGCGCGCGGACTGCGGCTGGTGCCAGAGCACGTCCGCGTAGAAGTCGCGCCAGGCGAGTTCGTCGCGCATCCGCTGGGCACCGGCGCCCGCCTGTGTGAGGCGTGCCGCGACGGTGCGCGGGTGGATGGCGCCGAGGTGAAGATGCGGGGAGAGGCCGGAGGTGGCGGCGATCGCGGGGCGGTCGCGGTCCTGCGCGTAGCGCGACAGCGGACCGGCGGCGAAAGTCTCGAGCCGCTCCCTGGCGGCGCGCGGACCGGCTGGCGGGAGGCTGGCGGCAGCGCCGAGCGGGAGCTCGGCCCACCAATCCGGCAGAGCGCAGCTCTCGCCGCGGCGCGCGGGCGCCGCGATCTCCTCGAGCGTCGTGTCGCTCCGGGCGCCGGCGAAGGCGACGTCAGGGCGGGCGACGGGCGACGGCCAGCCGCGCGTCTCGAGCGCCCGGCGGAATGCCGAGTAGATGCGAAACGGCGAGCCCGAAGCGGCGCGCAGCGTGCCCGGCGGGACGCTGTAGGACGAGTCGACGGTCGTGAGGCGGCGGCCGGCAGCGGCCAACTGCGCCGCCACCGCGGCGTCACGCACGGCGCCGTAGGGGCCGAAGTCGGCGGTTGCCGCGACCAGTGAGGCGCCGATCTCCTCGGCCAGCGCCGCCACGACGACGCGCGGATCGCCGCGCCTCAACACCAGCGTGCCGCCGAGCTCATCGTCCAGCGCGCGCAGCGAAGCGGCGAGAAAGCGCCGGCGATTGGGTCCGGCCGGGCGCAGCAGCTTCGGGTCCACGACGAACAGCGGGACGACGGCGTCGCCTTCGGCGTCCGCGGCGGCTGCGAGGGCAGGGAGGTCCTCCGTCCGCAGGTCGCGGCGGAACCAGAGGATCGCGGCGCCCACCCTGCTCAGCGCCCGCCGGCGCGGTCGCGATCGCGGTCGAGCCGGCGCTCCAGCTCGCCGAGGACCGCGCCGAACAGCAGATGCCGCCAGGTCGCCTGCGCAAAGGCGCGTCCGGAGCGCCGCAGCGCCGGCAGCTCGGCGCGGGCGGGATGGAAGCGGTCGGTGAGGGCGGTCGCCGGCCAGGTCGCGACATGCTCGCCGAGCGCCGCCACGGGACCGTGGCTCCAGGCTGGGAGGTGACGGGCGCGCCGGTGGACGCCTGCGTACACAGCTCCGAACAGCGCGCCGTTGAAGAGGTGCACGGCGGTGCCGGCCAGCCGCCAGCGCGGCCCGCGTGTGACGGCTTTGCCGAGCAGTTCGACATCGTCAAACGGGAAGCGGAAGAAGCGCTTGTCGAGTGGCTGCTGCGCCGCCCAGACCGCCGCGGCGAGCGAACCGGCGAGGGCGCCGCGTTTTGCCCTGGCGCGGGACGGTCTCACCCTCTCACTGTAACCGGCGGCTGGGCAGCGCTCGCGGTCGCGGCGGCCTCGGCCGGGTGCCCACTGGCTGGCGGCGTGCGGGCTTTGTGCTCTACCGGCTGAAATGGCGCCGGTGTGGCCGGGCGTTCGGTCAGGGCACGGCGGGCACGACGACAACCGGCTCGTCCTCGGCGCTCAGCTCCCCGGTCTCAAACGCCGCCGCCGGCAGGCGGATGACGCCGGCGAACAGCTCGAGGAAGGGGTCGGCCGGCTCGAGGAAGCTGATCTTGGGCGTGCGGTAGTGCATCGGCACGACCCAGCGCGGTCGCAGTTGGGTGACGATGGCATGCGCCTGTGCGGGTCCGATCGTCGGGCCGTCGCCGACCGGGATCACGAGCAGATCGATGCGGCCGATGGCGGCGGCCTGCTCCTCGCGCAACCCGCCCTGGCCGAAGTCGCCGAAGTGGCAGACGCGCAGGCCGTCCAGCTCGAAGCTGAAGATCGTGTTGGGCCCGCGCTGCGTGCCGGCGGCGTCGTCGTGCTCGGAAGCGATCGCGACGATCTCACCAACCGGCGAGGCCAGCCGGCCGGGGGTGGAGCGCAGGACCACCGGGTCGCCGCCGATCACCTCGATGGCGTTGTGGTCGAGGTGCTCGTGGGTGACGAGGACGAGATCGGCGCTCACCCCTTCGATCGCCGGGTAATCGAACCGCATCCCCCGGGCGGCGAGCGGCGAGAGATCCCCGAAGGGGTCGATGAAGACCGACGCCTGCGACGAGCGAAGCGCGAATGCAGACTGTCCGTACCACTGAAGATGCATGGCTTTCGATGCACATTATGCGCGTGGGCGCCGGTGCCAAAAGCGCCGGGCGATGCGGCGCGCGGGGGAGGTGCTGCGCTTGGCACCCGTCAGTTGGGCGAGATCAGCATGTAGACGATCGTGGCGGGGGCGATCTGAAACGAATACACGAGCCAGGTCGCATCCTCGTAGGCCACGGTGCCGCCAGCCGGCAGCACCGGCGGACCGTCGTCCGGGACGGGGCTCGAGGTCAGCTGCGTGCCGCCCGCGTCGCGCACGAATACCTGGGCCCCGGTGTAGACGTGCAGCCAGAAGGCGTAGCCGTGGAGATCCTGCGGTCCGAGCAGGGTGATCAGGCGCCTGGCGATTGCTCCGAACTCGCCGGCTCTGACCGCTGCGCACGGCGTCGCGCGCAGCGAGCTCCCCGGCGCGCGAATGAGCAGCACCGCGTTCAGCGTTCCGGTCGGGAACGCGGCATAGGACTCACTCACCGCCTGGTAGCTGATGTGGCCCTGCCGCACCGCCGGGCTGCGCGGCAGGTTCGCAGGCAGCTGCGCGTCGCCGCGGTGCACGACGAGTCTGCCTGCGACGTAGACGCCGATCGGATCGCCGACGATGCGCGTCTCGAGCTTTGTGACACCGACGTCATCCTGCACCGACATCAGGAAACTCCCAACGACGGCGCCCGTGGCGGAGCGAAGGACGCCGGCGACTGGCGCGATCACATACGGGCCGCCGAAGTCGGCGAGAACGCGCCCGGCTGCGCCCAGGACTCGCAGACGCACTATGTGCCAACCGTGGTGGTAGACGATCCGCTTGACCGCCGCCAACGTGGCGTGGCGATCGCCGTCGACGACAGCGTTGATCAGATCGCTCGAGCCGGTCACCTGCGCGAGATCGCGTGTCACCTCGCCCCCGGCCAGCTCGTTGGCATAGATGTCGTTCATCACCGTGGCGTCGACCGAGGCGATCGTCGCACTCGTCGCCGGCCCGCAGGCGCCGGCCACAACGGCGGACGCTGGACCGGCGTGAAGCGCGATGAGCGCCGCTGCGGCGGCGAGCGCCGCCAGCGCGACACGCGGTCGCCGAGGGACGACGTGTTCGCTGCGCACGGCGCGATTGTAGGTGGCGGCGCCGCGCCGGCGGCGGGCGGGGCGTCTTGCGTGATGCCGCCGGTCTGGTCGGTCTTCAGTGATACGCGTCCACGCCGAGGTGCACCGCCAGGCCGAGCCCGGCGAAGGCGATCAGGGCCCGCAGCGGACCGGGTGGCGCCCGGCGGACGATCGACGGCCCGAGTCGTCCACCGAGCAGGAAGCCCACCGCGAGCGGCACGACCGCCGACCAGCGAACCGGGCCGAACGCAATGAAAGCCACCGCCGCTACCGCGTTGGCCAGGCCGAGCAACAGGATCCTCATGGCGTTGCTGCGCGCCAGGGTTTCGCCGCTGGCGATCAGCAGCAGGGCGAGCAGCAACACGCCGGCCGCAGCGCCGAAGTAGCCACCGTAGACGCTGATCAGAAACACGCCGACGCTCAGGGCCCACGCCGGCCGCTCTCCCTGCGCCGGCTTCGGCCGATCGGGCGTCCGACGCAGCAGAATCGCAAGCGATGCGCCGGCGATCAGCCACGGCACGATCCTCACGAACGCGCCTGCGGGCGTGGCGAACAGCAGCGCCGCGCCGCCGGCGCCGCCGGCGAGCGCGATCGCGCCGAGATGGCGCGCCTCGGCCCGCCGGCCGCGAAGTTCCACAGCCGATCCGGACAGCGATCCGGCGGTCCCGAAAACGAGCGCGACGGTGTTGGACATATTGGCGCTCACCGGTGGCAGGCCAGCCGCGAGGAGGGCGGGGTAGCTGACGAGCGACGCGAGCCCCGTCACGCTCCCGACCAGACCGCCACCGAAGCCCGCGAGCGCCAGCCAGAAGGGATCCCTCAAACCCACGCCGACCCGCTCCGGACGCGCGGCGCCGTGGCGCCGCCGGAGGATTTCGATGAGCGGGCCTGCCGGCCCGCCGCGGACCGGTTACGCAGCAGGCGCAGCGGCGTATTCCTCACTGCCAACGGCGTCGACGAAGACAGCGCCGGTGAACCCGTCGCTGCGCCCAGTCGCGGTGTCCAGGGAGTTTCGGTGGTTTGCATCTCGCTCTCCTTGTGGTGTGCCGCGTGCCACCGCTCGGACGGTGCCGCCGGGTCGCTCCGAAATCCGCCGAGGCGGACGCACAAGCATCCGAATGAGGCCTCGGCCCACTGGACGCTACCGGCGGTGGTCTGCCCGCGCCCGCCCCCGTGTGCTGGCGGCCGGTTCAGGCCGGGTTCGGGCTTGCGGCGGCCGTCGACGCACCGACCCCGCCAGGCGGGGAAGCGCCGGACTGCGCGGCGGTGACGGCGTCAATCTGCACGGCGGTGATCACGCCATTGTCGGGCACCAGCGGGTGGTGGCGGTGGCATAGGCGCAGATGGCCGTGCGAGAAGCGGCCGATCCGCCTGCAGCCGGTCTGCTGGCAGTTGACCAGGCGGTAGCCCATGGCCAAGATCGACAGGCCGCCCACGCCCTCGGCGGTCTGGATCGGCCCGCCCATGAAGTTCGTGAGCTCCTGAGCGAGGTTCGACGACCAGAAGGCGACCAACCCGACCATCAAACAGCGCTCGCGGAGGCGTTCCCGGGGCAAGCCGTGCAGACCACGGCTGAGGATTTCGACGGGTGCAGCCTCGCTCCTGCGGGCGAGGCGAGCGGCGTCGGCCCTGTCTGGCGGCGCTGCGGGCGCGTATGGCCTGGCCGCATGCGTACAGGGCGACGAGCAGCGGGCCAGTTGTCGTTGCGGCCGGTGCGTGAAAACTACGCACCGCCCGTGTGGCGCCGCGCGGTTGGCGTCAGGACGGCTGGGCTCGATGCTGGTCTTGTCCGAAGCTCACCAGCCCGTCCGGTGTGCTGACCCGGCCCATAACTTCCCTGGAGGAACCAAGCAATGCGACGTAGAACATTTGATGTACTGGCAAGTGGTGTCGGTCTGGTCGTCGTGGCGGTCCTGGTGGTCGCCGGCGCGCTGATGCTGTGGGGTAACAGCTACGTGGACTCCAACGTCCACAACCAGTTGGCCGAGCAGCAGGTCTTCTTCCCGCCGCAGGCTGCGTTTGCACACCCGGTGGCTGGTAGCGAGATCACCGCCTCGATGATCCCGTCGGTGTCGAAGTACGCCGGCCAGCAGCTGCTGACCGGTGCTCAGGCCGAGGTCTACGCGGACGACTTCATCGCGGTTCACCTCAGCGAGATGCCCTACGGCGGCGTGTACTCGAAGATCAGCACAGCCGCACGCGCGAACCCGAAGAGCGCGTCACTTGCGGCGCTTGAGACGACGTCGTTCCAGGGAACGACACTGCGTGGACTGCTGCTCGAGGCCTACGGGTTCTCACAGATGGGGGCCGTCCTGCTGTGGGGGGCGATCGCAGCGTTCTGCCTGGCGTTCATCATGTCGCTCCTCGTCATCCTCGGCATCAGGCACGCTCGACGCACGCCGGTCGAACGCGAGATCCTCGTGGCCACGGTCCCGAGTCCTCGTGAGAGCGTGCTGGTCTAGGCAACGCCGGCCCGCGGAGGTCCGATCCGCGTCGACGGATCCGCGCGGGCCGCACACATCGAAGCACCGAGCATTTCCTGCGTCGTGAGTGACAGCACCAGCCGTCGAGGCTGGTGCTGTCGCAAGCGCCGTCTCGGCGGGCCGGGGCTATCGCTCGACAGACAGGAGATCACGGTCGGCGGGCGGCTCGCGGAGAAGCGAGAGGAGTTCGACTCGCGTGTGCACGCGCCGTCGCGTGTTCCAGTAATCGAGCTCAGTTTTGACGGAGCGCATAAGTGTCTGCCACTGCGTCGCAAAGCTGGAGAATCCGTTGGCGTCGATGTCGCCAGGCCCTGCCGAGGGCCCGATTGCCACCAGGGACATGTGCAGGGCGGTAATCAGGTCCATGATCGCGACCGTGCGGGCAATGCGATTGAAGTGTTCGTCGTCATTGAGAATCGCGAACGTACCCGTCCATCTGCTGACGGCGTCCACGAGGTGTCCTCGCGCGACGCGCAGTGTCTGCGAACAACTGCGCCGCCACGTATCGTCGCCAACCAGGACCGCAAGCCGGCTCGTGAGGAACTCGTCGTCGACCTCGCCTGGGTTGACGGCAACGTTCTCCCCCTCGGATCGGAGCAGCTCGCTCGCCCGGTCGCGCGCGATGGCAAGATGAAACTCCACGTCCGAGCGAAGCCTGTAGCCGTCATCGATTCCGATCAGAGCCGCCATCGCTATGCCGGTGTCGTATTGGATCGAGGCAAACTCACCGGCCGCGACGAAGCCGAGCCCATGCCACCGATGGGCCTCGCGACGCCGCAGGTGGGCGTCCACGACGGCCCCTGCAACGAACAGCAGCGAACCACCGCCAACGAACGCAGCGATATACGGGTGCTCCACCCACACGCGCCATCCGAGCGGCCAATCGGAGAGGGCCAGCAGCACGGCGACGACGACTGCGATGAACGGAAGACCGGCCCGAACAGCTCGCGTCAGACGCATGTGATCAGTCCGGCGGCCTGGATGGCGGTCGTCGAAACGTCTGTCTGATCGGCGGAACGCAGGGCGAGATGCTGACCATGCCTCGCCAGCCTACCCGAGCCTCCGTCGCAGGCCGTCCAAGTGCGAGGCATCGTGCAGCGTAGGAGCCAAGTGGGGCCCTCGAACTCCGCGCAAACGGTGCGTCGGCTCGCGGGACGGTATGGGGCGATTGAGCGATCGCTTTGAGCGATCGCTAAACTATTGGACAACGTGAGCGGCCTAGGAGAACACGACACGGGGCAGGCAGGCGTGAGCTCGGCACAGGGGCTGAGCGGCACCAAGCTTCAGATCGTCGAGGCTGCGCTTCGGACCTTGAAGTTGAAGGGCTTTGCAGGCGCGAGCGCACGCGTCATTGCG